>JAYEJK010000064.1:0-17850 GCA_034660535.1 Thermodesulfobacteriota bacterium
TACTACGCCGGTTATTCGGACAAAGAAAGAGTTTTAAGGAGCGACCTCGGGAAAATTTTAGATGATTTGAAGAAGTTTGATGAAAAATGGATGGGGCTTCTTGTAATCGGAGAATGTGTGAAATAACCTCCATAATAAAGCTGAATCAATAGTGAAAAACAGCCTGAATAACAATCAGCTTAAGAGAGAAATCGGGTTCTTCTCGGCAACGATTTTAGTGATTGCCAATATGATAGGAACCGGGATATTCACCACTTCCGGTTTCATCATGGCAGAGCTTGGCAATCCTCAAACCATGCTTCTCTGCTGGCTTGTCGGAGGTATATTTGCCCTGTGTGGAGCCCTTTGTTACGGGGAACTGGGGGCCATGTTTCCCAGGGCGGGCGGGGAATATGTATTTTTAAGGGAAAGCTTTGGCAAAGGAATGGGCTTCCTTTCCGGTTGGATCTCTCTGATCGTGGGATTTTCTGCTCCTATTGCGGCGGCTTCCATTGCCTTTGCGACCTATTTTTTTGGGGCGCTGCCGGTTTCTTTCAGCCCGGAACTTACCATACATTTTCCGGGAGTCAATATTCTCACCATATCACCCATTACTATACTGGCAGTAGCTATTATCATAATTTTTTCGCTGGTTCATTATCACAGTTTATTTCTCGGCATCAGAGTTCAAAATGGATTGACTGTTTTTAAAATAGGACTCATCGTTGTCTTTGTTGTAGCTGGATTATGCCTGGGTCATGGCTCAACAGGCAATTTTTCCGAAGGTCCGGACATGAGTTCAGTGTTTCAAGACGAATTTGCCGTCTCGCTGATTTTTGTCTCATTTGCTTATAGTGGATGGAATGCCGCTGCTTACCTGGGAGGTGAGATCAAAACGCCGAGCAGAAATATACCTATGGCTCTTTTTACCGGCACATTTTTTGTTACATGTCTTTATCTCCTTTTGAACATCGTGTATATCTATGCACTTCCTGTAAAAGAAATGAGCGGGGTACTTGAAGTCGGGACAAAATCCGGCCTCTCTTTGTTCGGTGATGATGTCGGCAAATATTTCAGCGGGGCTATTGCCATAGGCCTTTTGTCCGTTTTAAGCGCTATGATCATGACCGGGCCAAGGGTCTATTATGCCATGGCAAAAGATGGTGTCTTCTTTGAGCTTCTCGGAAAGGTGAACAGGGTTCATAGAACGCCTGCATATGCCATTTTTCTTCAGGCAGCTATTGCCATTCTGATGGTTGTCACCGCGTCGTTTGACAAGCTGCTTATATACATTGGTTTTACTCTATCATTATTTGCCATGCTGACAGTGGTGGGAATGATGGTTCTCAGAATCAGAGAACCCGGCTTAATCCGTAATTACAAGACGTTCGCATATCCTGTAACCCCGTTGCTGTTTATTTTAGGAAACCTGTGGATTATTTGTTTTTCCATCAAGAGCAGACCCGCAACCTCGTTGTTCGGATTAGCAACGGTGGGGTCAGGTATATTGGTTTATCTCTTTTTTGGTTATAAAAGAAAACGAAATCGTGAAATATGATGGTTTCGTATATTTGAACTTGCGTGATAATTTCGGCTACCAACTTAAGGCGGGACACTTTTGCAACCAAGCGCGTGAGCATGCATATATGAATTATAATCCCAACAAAAAAATTGGGTTCAAGGAATCCCTTTTAAACAAAAACGTGTTTACCGTAACGTGCGAACTGGTCCCTGGGAGAGGGTCCAGAAGTAAGGCCCAGGATAAACTCCTTGCCTTTGCTGAAAAGGCTGCCCGCGGAGGACGGATTCAAGCCTTAAGCATCACGGAAAACGCAGGTGGTCATCCGGCCCTTAGTCCGGGCATATTGGGAAAAGAAATTTTAAAGCTCGGCATTGACCCTCTGGTACACCTGACATGCAAGGATAGAAATCGAAATCAACTGGAAAGCTGCTTGTTTGCTCATGGCAGAGAGGAAATGTACAATCTCCTTGTCATGGGAGGGGACTATCCTCGTTACGGGTTTAAGGGGTTTGCCAAACCGGTATTTGATCTGGACACGGTGCAGCTTATAAAAATGGTAGAAGAGATGACCAAAGGATTTGAGGTGGAAAAAAATGCGCCGGGAGGCGGGGCAAAGCTTCCCTTGATTCCTTTTTTCAAAGGATGTGTTATCTCACCTTTTAAAAAGCTCGAAGCAGAACTGATGCCCCAATATTTTAAACTGCACAAAAAAATTGCCGCCGGCGCTGATTTCGTCATCACCCAGATTGGGTTTGACGCACGAAAGTATGATGAGACGCTTCGGTATATGCGACAAAACGGCCTGGATGTCCCGATACTGGGAAATGTATATATACCGAGCATGACTGTGGCTTCAGTCATGCATCAGGGATTGGTCCCGGGCTGCGTAGTAACCGATAAACTCATGTCCATGTATATAGAAGAATCCCATTTTCCGGACAAAGGAAAAAAGAATCGATTAAATCGTGCCGCCAAGCTGCTCGCCATTTTTAGAGGTCTTGGATTTGACGGTATACACATAGGAGGTTCCCAACTTACCTATGAAGATATAGAATTTGTGCTGGAAAATGGAGAAGAATTCTATCTTGACTGGCAGCAATGGGCACGGGAGTTCTCTTTTCCGCAGGAAGGCGGTTTTTACTACTATGAATTAGATCGTAAGACAGGACTGAACACGGATGTTCCGGTTGATCGACACCAAAGCATCCCTCCAAGATCAGCGGCCTATCGTTTTAACAGAGTGGTTCACAAAACAGTTTTTGACGAAAAGGGATGGTTATATCGTTTCACAAGGACCATTTGTCGTAAAATATCCGGAACATCTCTTGAAAAACTATTTACGCGGCTTGAGTATCCCATTAAATTTATCGGTTTTGAATGCCGGATGTGCGGAGATTGTACCCTGGCTGAAACAGCCTTTCTATGTCCACAATCACAGTGCGCAAAATATCTTCTGAACGGCCCCTGCGGAGGGAGTCGCGATGGATGGTGCGAGGTCTATCCCGGTGTCAAACGGTGCGTCTATGTTCAGGCTTATGATCGTCTTAAATCGTTCGGTGAGGAAGAAAGCCTTAAGGAGAATATTCTTCCGCCAAGGAATTGGCGCTTAAACCGGAAGTCCTCCTGGATTACCTATTTTATGGGGAAAGGACATGAATCGCTGAAAAAATCGTAATCTTCATCAGTTACAGAATGACTTGTCATTTTGTCAGGTAAAAAGGGTTTACCGCAGGATTTTTTTATGTTAACCAGCAAGACATATTTCAAGCTTAGCCAAGAAGGCTAAACATCTGCACGTAGAAAAATAGAATAATAGAAAAAAGGCCATGAAGGCTTAAAAGGGGGGAATAATCCCTTTAATCCTTCATGGCCTTTTTCAGTTTTAAAGCCACGAAGGTTTCCGTAATGGTCGTAAGACCGGACAACCTTTGTGGCTTTTTGTTTTAGTGCCTTAGTGGTAATTTTCTTGTTTTTTGTGGCAGAAAAACTCTGAAGTTATATGTGACGCCCGCGGTGCCACATGTTTTAAGGCACTTATACCCCTTCTTACATACTCATAAAGAGGAGAACAATTATGCGAAAAATATGTTTAATAATCATAACCTTAGCCTTTTTGGGACTTATGCTTCAAACGAGTTGGGCACATGATTACTGGATCATGCCGGAAACATTTCAGCCCAAACAAAATTCCATAGTAGAGGTTAGCTTTACATCCAGCCATAAATATTTTGAAAACGATGAAATACCGGATATTACGAAATTCAGACTTCTACTCATTACCCCTCACGGTCAAGAGATCCCCCTCTCCTATTCCAGGGTAGATCATAAAGCTGCGTGGGCTGCGGTTCCCATTTCCGGTGAGGGAACATATTTGATCTGTGCCGTGACGACCGTACCGAATTACTTTACTAAGACTACAGACGGCTGGAAACCCGGCCGAAAAAGTGAGTTTCAAAATGTGGTGCAAAGTGGCCGGTATGTCAAATCGGTTAAGACTTTTTTGACGGTGGACAAGCCCTCAAATTCTTACAAGAAACCGCTTGGGCATCCTATTGAGATCGTACCCCGGGAAAATCCATCAAATCTCAAGGCAGGGCAGACGCTTTCGGTACTGGTCATGTATCAAGGCAAACCGGCCCGGGATGTGCCCGTGTTCGGCATCTATGAAGGTTACAAACCAAAAGATCATTCCGATCAACCGGTGAAAACAAAAACCGACGGAAATGGGATCGCCCAAATAAAGCTGAATCATCCGGGAAAATGGGTGATCTATGCAAAGTATGAATTCAAGACTCCGGATAATCCTGATGCCGATTATGAAAATTATCGTCCTTATATGATGTTTGAAATCAAGCAATAACCCAAACTCTAGTGGAAAGGAGAGGAAGAATGAAAAGGATGCGTATCTTTGTTTTATTGCTGGGTGTTTTGGTATTTGTGATCCCTTCTTTTAGTTTTGGAGATGAGGAAAAAGAAGGGGTCGTCAAGTTAGAGGATATCACAGTGAAGGGCGAGGCCATGCCTTATTCCGGTGTTCCCGGCACAGTGAATGTTGTGGGTTCAAAACAATTTGAAGAACTCAGGCTTCACAGGCCTATTGACATTCTCGAAGAAATTCCGGGTATGGAAGTCGGCAACTACAATATGGGAGGGGTGGCCAATGTCTTTTCCGTAAGAGGATTTGGTGGCGCCGGTCATGGCGGTGATGGGGCCATATACATAGATGGCGTCCCATTGAATGAAGGGGAGTCTCATGCGGACGGCTACGCGGATATGAATGTCATCATACCGATGGAGATTGAAAGGCTTGAGGTCTACAAAGGTCCATGCTCGGCCATGTTCGGCAATTTCGCCCGGGGGGGAGCCCTTTCTTTCCATTCCAAAAAAAGAGGGACTTACAGCCGGATCAAAGCTGAATACGGCAGTTATGATACTGTCGATGTTCAGGGGACTTTCGGGACTATGTTCGGCTCTTCTCTATACAACAATACAGCTATTCAGTTTTACAATACAGACGGCTATCAGGACAACCAGGAATGGATCAAAGGAAATTTTTCGACCCGTTTCACATATGATGTGACGCAGAATTTGGATGTCAGTCTCTCTTTTCGCTTTCACGGATCGGACTGGGATGCCCCCGGCTATATTCCCAAAGAGCAATTCGACGACGAAGATAAAGCCCGACACCAGGCGGTCAATGCCGAAGATGACGGAGGTGAAAAGGGATTTCGCACACAGCAATTGAACTTGGGATACAGCTTTTCAGAAAACCTTCGTCTCCTTTTTTGGACATACTCTACCCAGCAAGATTTTACGCGTTTTGCTAAGTTTGGATATACCGTCGGGGGACAGACTGAAAGAAATTATGATCGAACGGTTTATGGCACGGGTACCAGCCTGAACTTCGACACACAGTTGGCTTCCTTTCCCATTGTCGGTGTCTTGGGAGCGGAGTATTACTATGAAGACACGGACTGGAAACGATGGGCGACGAGCAACCGGGTCAGAACAGCTCGAACTCAAGACAGAAAGTTCAATATTGAAACCATTTCTCTTTTTGTGGAGGCGGACATGGAAGTATCCCGGTATTTTCGTCCGCACCTGGGACTACGCTACGATGATTTTGACGGCGATTATGAAAATCGTGATCCAGCCACTGCGGGTTTTGATCGGGACATGCGGAATTACGATCATCTGAGCCCAAAGATTGGATTCCGTTCCCGGATTTTGGATTCGCTGGATTTTCGCACGAGTTATTCTAACGGATTTGCACTGCCTGATGGTGAGGCAAAGTACGATCCCGCAATCAATGTGGATACTGTGGAAGTCAGACAGTATGAAGCGGGATTAACCTTTACGCCTATTGACAAGCTGTGGCTGGACCTGGCGGCATTTATTATGGACACCGACAATGAAATCAAGGAGGATCCTCCAGGGTCCGGCAAGTACAGGAACGTCGGAGAAACACGGAGAACAGGAATGGAATTCTCGGTGAAGTTCCAACCTGTAGAAGGCTTGGAAATCTTCGGGGATCTTTTTCTCATTGATTCGGAAATCCGGAAAAATCCCGATAGCTCCCTGGAGGGAAAAGAGCTGGCGGGAATTCCCGAAAGCATATTCAACGTCGGGCTAAGATACACTTCACCTGTAGGTCTCGGCACCAGGATCAAATGGCGTAACGTGGGTGAGTACTATATAGATGATGCGAATACAGTGTCGTATGATGGATACGACGTAGTGGATGCAGGCATTTTTTATGATATCTCAGATAACAAAGGAACAAAATACAGGTTATTTTTTGATATAGACAATCTTTTTGATGAACATTATTCTCAAGCCGTCTGGAGTGGCTATGGAACAAACAATTACGCTGTGTCCTGGCCCAGAACCTTTTGGGCAGGGGTAAAGATTGATTGGTAGATGCGGAATTTTCAACAATTTGGAGCTGTGCGGATAAAATTTAATGCTTTGACAATAGCCCTGAAAGGGCGTTACACGGATAAGCTTTTTATCGTTTTCATGGTTCAGCGTTGTTGTTAATGATGGAATGGGTCATCGTCTTGCATTGAAGAGGTTACCGACTTAGGCGGGACATTCTACTTCGGATATCGCGCAGGTTAGAAAGTGAGAAGGTGTGCAAAAATACACAGTTATATATATGCATGCTCACGCGCTTGATTGCAAAAGTGTCCCGTCTTAAGTCGGTATTTCAACATTTTTTTCAATATGCGAAATTTTTTCCTCTTTTTTGTTTTATCCGGTATCTTTTTTCTTTTCCTGCCAGGGATGGCGTTGGCAAAAGAAAATATTGTTAAACAGGATTTTGACAACGATGGAAAGATAGACCGGATCGCCCGTTATGATGGAGCAGGAGAAATTTCCAAGCTGGAGGTGGACAGTAATGGGGATGGCCGGTTCGACACTGTTTACCGTTTTCAGGAAGGCAGGCTTTTTTCCAGCGCCAGAGACACGGATGGAGACGGAAAAGTAAACGTCCGGCAAACCTACAAGGACGACAAGCCTGTTGAAAAGAAGGTGGATGATGATGGAGATGGACTGGTGGAAAGGCTTATTTTTTATAATACGGAAGGTCTTCCGGAAAAAAGCTGTCATGACCTTGACCGGGACGGCGTATATGAGATTGTAACCCGTTACAAAGACAGCGAGCCGTTTGAGCAACTAAAAGATTCCAACCGGGACGGCGCATATGACATTATGACCCGTTACAAAGATAACAAACCGTTTTATCAGGGAAAAGATACCAATTTCGATGGTAAAAAAGATTTTTTTTGCCATTTTGACAGCAAAGGTTTTCCTGAGAAGATCGAAGAAGATACAAGATACACCGGACGTATTGACAGAATCAGAATCTACAGGAAAGGTGATCCTGTCAAAGTCGAATATGATGCGGATGGTGACGGATTTTTTGAAACTATATCATTTTTCAAAGAGGGGAAGATGTCCCTTCAGACCCAGGATGAAAATAAAGACGGAAAACCGGATATTAAAATATTTTTCAACCAAAAAGAAGAAAAGGAACGAACGGAAAGCGATACTGACCTGAATGGTAAAACGGATGCCTGGCAATTTTATCAAAACAATCGTCTTTCCAGATTGGAAAAAGACGAAGCAGGGAATGGAAAGGTTGACCTGAAAGTTTTTTACAAGAACGAAAAAAAAATAAAACTTATCAAGGATAATGACGATGACGGTCGGTTTGAGACGACCCAGTGGTTTGATCGGCCGAAATGGTCCATGGTTATGGAAATGGACGGAAATAATGATGGTAATGTGGACGCCTGTTCTTTTTACAAAAAAGGGGTCTTAAGGCTTAAAGAAGTGGATGAAAACAGCGACGGCAGACTTGATTTTATAGAACATTACAACAAGAACGGCAGACTGACAAAAAGCGAAGAGGACAACGGAAATACCGGGCATCTTAATATAGCCTGGTTTTATAACGATTCCGAAGAGGCGCTGAGAGCCGAAAAGGACAATAACGGCGATGGCAGGGTGGACACCTGGTATTTTTATCAGAAAAATCATCTGACAGCCATTAAAGAAGACACAAACGGCGATGGAAAGCCGGATGTCTGGGAAGAATACGACAAGGCCGAGGCCCTGATCAAACGAAAGCGAGATATGGATTTCGACGGAAAACCGGATATTAGTGAGCAGGTGGGAAAGTGATTGATTTTCTTGCAAAAGGCGGCGTTCTTGTAACGCCCATTCTTTTTTGTTCTGTTTTGGGCCTGGCCATCTTTCTGGAACGTTTGATCCGTTTTGCCCGGATGCGTAGCCGGGGAGCCGGTTTAGCGAAAAAAATCGCCCATCTCCTGAAAAAGGGTGAAGATCATCAGGCTTATGAACTGGCCGGTTCGAGCAATTCTCCCATGGGACGTGTTTTGACACAGGCAATGGAGGTCAAGGATCATGACCGGGAAATCCTGGAGACGGTTATCGTCCATGCCACGGATGAAGAGGTGAGAGGCCTTTCCAGGTACCTCCAGGCCCTTGGCACTATCGGCAATATAGCCCCTTTGCTCGGCCTCCTGGGAACGGTAATCGGAATGATTAAGGCCTTTATGGTGATCCAGCAGATGGGCGGCAAGGTCAATGCGTCGGTCCTTGCCGGTGGAATCTGGGAGGCCATGTTGACCACTGCACTGGGTCTGGCTGTTGCGCTGCTTACAATGGTAGCCCACAGTTACCTGATTTCCCGTGTAGACAGATACGAAGCCCGGCTTCAGGATGGGGCCGTTACCTTTATCAAGGCCATTACAGTGGGGGCAGGAGGCAAGGGGTATCAATGAGATTTTGGTAAATGAAAAGCTATATTGTAACCGTTCAGAGGAGCCCCCTGTTTAGCAGATTCCTCAGTATGTAATCGTTCACAGGTGCTCCATATGAACGCAAGCAGGCTGGCGAACTATAGTAAACCTATGTGAACCAGACTGATCGCACCCCAAGGGCACTTCCGTTGGGCGCGTTCAGATGGGGTGCCTGTGAACGATTACGATATATTTCTTTTTGAGCGAGCCCTAAGGAACATATTATGTTGGTTCACCACAAAAAAAGGCCCCGTTACCAGATACAGGTGCCTCTCACATCGCTGATTGATATCGTTTTTCTGCTTCTGATTTATTTTCTGCTGACCACCAACTTTATGGTGGACGAAGGTATCAAGATCAAACTGCCGCAGGCCAAGGCCTCTGCACCACAAATAGAGCGGGAAATTACGATATATGTAAATAGCGAAGGGAGGTCGTTTATTGAGGATCAGGAAATTCCTCTCGGAAGTCTTTTTGAAAAGATCAAAGAGATGATTGGTGGCCGGAAAGATAAGCTGGTGGTAATCAAGGCCGACCGCTCCGTGATCCTCAATAAGGCGGTCAGGGTCATGGATGTGGCCAAGGCGGCCGGCGCCGGAAGGCTTTGTCTGGCCACGGAAAAGGATTTTTAGATTTAAACACGGATGGATCCTAAGTCCAAAAACAAAATAAAACCCAACTGGCTGCTGTGCGGTCTAGTCAGTATTTCTCTTGGTGTTCACCTGGTGATATTCATGCATATTGCGGGGGTGTATCAGTCGGAAGCATTGACCTATATAGAATTAACAATAAAGGATTTTTCAAAACCTCCTTTAAGAAATATTCCCAGACCAAGATCCAGGTCTGAAACATCAAAACGGCCAAAAGACATCAAAAGGCCGGATGTGCGCGAAAGGATCATTCCGAGTCTTGAAAAGATGAAAATGGATCCTTTGGAGAAGAATTTACAGGACTCGCTTATGGAAAGTGTAAGCATGCCGGATGTTCCGGATATTCCGGATAATTCGATAGATACCAGTGACTACGTAACCTCTGATGACTATTTCGAGATAGTGCGGCTCAGGATAGAAAGTCACAAAAGGTATCCTGGTGCGGCCAAGACAAGACAGATTGAAGGTCGAGTGACGGTCCGTTTTGTGATTGAACCTGACGGCCGTATCTCCTCATCCAATGTTATCGAGAGTGCGCGATACAGGGCGCTGGACCAGGCGGCTCTCAGCGCAGTAAAAGATGCCTCACCATTTCCAAGACCACCCAGGAATTTATTCAAGGGAAGAATCCCATTAGAAATAACAATCATGTTTGAGCTTACATGATGATTTGTAATCGTTCACAGGCCCTTCATCTGAACGCGCCCAACGGAAGTGCCCTTGGGGTGCGATCAGCCCGTCTCACATATTACTTATATAGTGAGCCGAACTGCCAGCGCCCATACGGAGCGCCTGAGAACGATTACATTCGGGGTTGGTTTTAACTTCGGCCATTATAACGGTGGGCATAGCCCACCCTACAAGAGAACTAAGAATAACATGGTGGAAATATGTATTTTTTGTAGGGTGGGCTGTGCCCACCTTTGCCCAATGAAAGACTTGTGGCCGAAATTAAAACCAACCCCTTACATTCTTAAGGAGTCTGCAAAATATGTGGCCCTCTGAACGGTTACGATGATTTCCTCTCTGTTCCTAACCATCGGCCTTCATCCGCCTTAAAATAGCATCCCTGACTTCTTCCCAGCCTTCAACAGGAATCTGGCAGGTTCCGACCGCCCTGTGGCCCCCGCCGCCGTATTTCATCATCAGCCTGGCGACGTGGGTGTTTGAGGTACGGTTGATTATACTGTGACCGCAGGTAATGACCAGGTTTTGCCTCTTATATCCCCAGAGAATTCTCATGGAAATATTCTGATCCGGAAAGAGAACGTACTCTTTGAAACGGTTTCCGGGTAGTATCCGGTCCACGTCACGCAGGTCGATAAACAGCACGTTTTCATCAACCGTGCTGTTTGCCCTGATCATTTTTTCGTAGTCATCCTCCTGTTCATGATACTTTGTTATCCTCTCCTTTACATCCGGTATTTCCAGAATCTCGTCCGCAGTCATGGTCCGGCAGTATTTAATCATGTCCTCCATAAGCTGAAAATTCGAAATCCGGAAATCACTGCATCTGCCGAGACCTGTTCTTGAATCCAATACAAATGACAGCAGAATCCATCCTTTCGGATTAAGAACCTCATCAATGTTAAACTGGGCGCTGTCACTCTTGTCCACTGCCTGCATGAGGCCGATTTTATCAAACTTTGAGAAGACTTCCGCCCCGCCGTAATAGTCGTAAACAACCCTGGCGCAGCTCGGGGCTTCCTTGCTTAGGCCTTTATAATTATAATTTTTGGCCGGTTTCCGGCGCTCAATTTCACTGACATGGTGGTCAAACCAGAGCCCGCAGCCCGGCATATACGGAATATTGGTCATCACATCGTTATCCGTGGCCTCAATTTTGCCGTCCTGAACGTCCTTGGGATGAACAAACTTATACTCATCGATCACTCCCATTTCCGCCAGCAGCACCGCGCAGACAAGCCCGTCAAAATCCGCTCTGGTAATGAGCCGCATCAAATAACTCCTCTGTAAGCGTTTACCTCAACTCTCTCCAGGAGGCGGGACCGCTTTTAATGACACCCGGATTGTCCTGCTCGATTTTCACGACCGCGCCGGTGCTTGTCTGCACAAAGGACTTGACCGTGTCGGTAACGCCTGTATGAATATTGGGCGTTGTCGCAAGCCCTCTTCCCATGCTTCTTTTTTTGAAAATATAGCCAGTTTCTTCTTCAACCCCTATTACTGACTTGTAATAAGAGGTACCGGTCAGATAATATACGGCATAGAGATAGCTGACCCCTTCAGCAGTACAGTAATCATTTGAGGGCACGTAAGAACTAAAGGCAACGATGTCGCCCAGGAGCGCTGCCTGGCCGAGATTTCGCTCCCCGCACAGGGAAAAATCAAATTTCCATCCGTCATGAAGATCAATCTCGGACGACCGTAACTCGCCAAAGGTGCTCGCATCCCCTACAGAGAAGGTGCTCGCATCCCCTACAGAGCCGGAAAGCTCCCCGGTTGCATTTTTCACATTCACTCCTGTAACATCCATCAAATTCAAGGGGGCCGCATAAGTGGGCCATACAAGGTTGCCATTTACATCAACAGGCTCCTTGATACCGTAATAGCTTTCCTGGGCCGTTGTCATCTTGTCGTCACTGATTATGAAGCGGCCTGTGCCGAAATATACCCAGTAATCGGTCCCGTCATAGGCCACTGACGGCGCGGCTGTCACAGGCCTTTCAACATTGATGAACGTATCCAGACTCCAGGCGGCCGGGGTTGAATAATTGTCATCTATCGTGAGTCGGTGCATTGCCCCTTTGTGGCCGTCCAGTGTTGCGGCATTGGTATTATAGATTGATCCCAGATACAGGGCCTCCGCCTGGTAGGAGAGATCGAAATCCACTGTAATTATGTCTGAGAAAAAAGAATTGGCGAGCGCGGCATCGATGCTTACGGGATACCCCGCAACAGGTCCGGCGGGTCGGTTGTAGGTATAAAGCGTCGGGCAAGCGCCCGCAGGCGTCGGTTGAGGGGTTGTCTCGTATACGGGAGTGGTGGTGTCACCCAGTTTCAGGATATACAGCCCGGCCAATTGGTCACTGGTTCCCTGCATGGCTGCCTGATCAGCCGGATGCGGGCCGGAACCGAAAGCAATATACCAGTCCATGGACGGGTTGTCGGGATCACAGTCGTCGTCAGTAGAGTCGGTCTGGCCGATAAGATCGCATGTCACCATGGGAATGGCAGTGGGATAACAGGTGGTGAACCCGAGATTCGCGTCGGTGAACTCCGCGAGGATGACGGGCGGACACTCGGGATTTGTTATATCAAGCACAAAATATGATGACCGCATGGTGGTCTCGTCCGTTGAATTACCATCCAGGTCGACTCCTATTTCACCTCCGCCGAAACGCATGCCCCCAACCAGCACAGTGCCCCAGCCGCCGGAATGTATCCCGTCGTCGGGGTCGAATATCTTGGCGTCAAATATCCTGGGCTTGAGATCTACATAATACACATGGTTGTTGCCGCCGTATGCCGGATCAGTGAGCCATTTTAAGTGAGGCAGAAGATTATACGGAATGAACATCCACATTTCGGCCCCCAGATCATATTGAGTCTTGCCCGCCGGGCCCTTTAAAAATTCTTTTCCGAAACGATCGAAATATCCTCCGTTAAAGGCATGGAGTCCTCCATCGTTGCCACCTGCGTAAATCATGATCCTCCTGTTCTCATATTTTTTTCTGAAAATCTGATACGTAGGGTCGGCATAGATCATGTCATAGTCCTCTGCAGGCCTTGATACGATCGTAGGAGTGGAATGGACGATATCGCCCAGTTTATAGGTCTCAACCGTTCCGTCTCCGTCCCAGTCGATCCGGCGTGAACGGCAGCCGCTCTGGTCCTGTCCGCGGATAAAGTTGATGATCTTATCCGCCTCGGTTGCATCCGCCGCATTAAAAAATCTGAAATAATTGGGCCCTGCGGCCGCGGCAAGGGCGGTCGTGGTAAAGGCGACAGGGTCATCATTTGCCCCTGTGAACCATGTAAATATGTGCCTCTCATCAGTGGTATCCGAGTAAGAAGCCTTCTGTGTATGGCCGGCTGCGGCAAGCCAGTTCCCGGCATCCCAGATATACCTGATCTCACGAATCGGGATATTGGTTTCCACCAGATCGAGATTGTCGCCACCCTGAGCGGCCGTACAATAAGCCTCTTCGTCGGATCCTGAATCGGCGCCGGCACAAAGAGGGTCGGTAGATTCATCATAGTCGGCAGGGTCAAGATATTTACCGTTGCCGTTTGTGTCTTCAAATCTCTTTGCCTTGGCAGCACCCTGTTCGTCTGAGTAAAACTCTATTATGTAATCTTTTTTCATATCCAGGATATTGTCCTTGGGACAGGAGGGATCGCAGGCACAGGAAGCATCGCATGGATCTCCGCAGCTTACATCCGCTCCATCCGCTCCTCCGCAGTCCTCGCGGATATTGCCGTATTTGTCAATCCAGATAGAATGCACATCCCCTATCCAGTCCACCTCGTTCCCCATATCGTCAAGCTGGTTCGGATAAAAGACAGCCTGGTAGATAGCGCCCTCGCCCGCCCTTGAGTTCGAGATAACGGACGCAGCGGTTCCCGAGGCGGTCCGTCTTAGAATATCCATGAGCGCGGCTGTGAGTTCAGTCACCAGTTCGTAGCCGTTGTCAGCGTTATAAAAGGTATCCGGGTTGCAGTCGGCATCCGAGTCCCACTCGTTTTCCGTGCAGACCTTGTTGTTGATATAGGCTATAAAATCGGCTGGATGAGCCGGGTCAGGCGCATGATCGTCGTCCCGGTCCTCGAACCCGCCGTTTACCGCCGCTTCGCGCATTTTTTTTGTGGAATCGTTGTTCAACTCCCCTTCGCCCAGGGCGGCATAAACGTAGTAACTTATGATTTCCTGATGAGTGTTCGGCGAATCATCTGATCGAATATCGTTGTCGCGAAGATAAAGGGCCAGATCGTCCAGGATCTCCTTTGGTCCGCCGTTGCCGTCACCGTCGTAATCAGTGGTTCCTCCTCCAAAGATATCCGGATTGGTGTTGTCATCATCCCAGTCCTTATAGGGCGCACCATCGTTGAAATGCAGGACAAAGCTCATTGCGCACGGCGCTACTGCACCGGCCTCGTAATAGTAATAAGGGTCAAAGTCATTGCTTATCCTGTAGGAGTCTGCATTCTGCCACGTGCCGCCGGCGGCTTCACAGTCCGCCTGAGTATACTGGTTGTCCGCCCCAAAGCAGTGTTTATTACCGTCCGTGCCGTTGTTATAGAACTGTACGTTGGATCTTGCAGGCGTGTGATCGATCTGGGCAAAATAACCGTATATCTCGTACAGGGTCTCGGCAATAGGTGTTGTCCCCCAGATCAGCGGATGGGTCTCAATCACCTTGACAATGTCTGCAATCGGGGCCTTTGTATGGGTTTCACGACATATATCGTAGTTGGTCCGGTCGTCCACATCCTTTCTGGTGTCAGGATAGCAGGGATTGAAGGTGCCGCCGTTTACAGTATTGCCGTAGTAGATTTTGGTGGGATTTCTGGAATGGTCGTAGTTATATACCGCAAGCCCGAACCTGGCCTTGGAGGAGAGGCCCTGAATTATGCCTGTGGGCTCTGTCTGCACGCCGACCTGAATGTTGAAGGCACCCCCGCCCGTGACGGCCAGATAAGCCACGGTCTCCTTTGCATGGTTGGTCTCATTATCACTCGATTTTTCCTCGCGAACCCGCACCATGACTGAATCATCAATCGCCTTTTTAAATCGCAGGATTGCCGGGTCCGCTTCCTGCGTGGTCTGCATATCCGTAACCACAATGGCGTCTTCAGGAAAAGCGGTCGTGTATTGAATCTTGCGCCAGCCGTTGTTGTCCGCCTGCCACAATGTTCCCGCCTCTATTAGGGTGCCGGCACCGGCAATAGTGCCGGCGCCCGTGCTCACGGCAATACAGTGTATTTCCTCAGCGTTTCCGTGTGAACAGTTTGTGCTGCCGTGGTTTTCGGATTCCTGCAGCACGACCTTGAAATCCGTGTCTGTCACGTCTTTGTTGCGTGTAATCGTCATGTCAGGGCCGTTATAGGTGCTGAGTCCCGTAAAAAGAATGGGGGGTGCGGAAAAGGCGGTATTGTAATTCACGGTCAGGAAGTTATCCGTACCGCATGCAGTGACACCCTCAACTATCCGGGCATCGAACTCAATAGTCCCGTCGCCGTCCAGGGGGACAATGTGATGACCGGCCTCGACCACGATGTACATGATGTCTTCATTTGTGTGGTCGCCGTCAAGGTACTTCCATTCATGGAGACGAATCCTGAACCCGCCGTTGGCGCCGATCCCGGCATCCCCCACGTCCTTGACCCGTGTGCTGCACGGCTCGCCGCCGTTATATGATACGGATTTGGCCACGACCACCGGGTTGGTGTAAGTGTTTTGAAATTGGACCTCGGTCCAAGACATCCCATCTTTCCAGTTCATGGTCACAATGCCCATTTCGATGCCGTCCGGTGTATCACTGATTTTGGCTACAGCGGCGCCGAAGATCTGCCCTTCGCTTATCAGAAACTCCGTACCATCGAGATACTCGGCCGGAGTCAACCCTTCAGTGGCTGAATCGGCATATCTCTTGGTAAAAGTGTAGTCATACGGCTCGTGATTGCCTTTGAGAACATACCATGTGTTCCCGTCGATGCTCTCGCCGTTCCTGTCCCTGACCCAGCCACCGACCATGACTTTACGGGCCACGTCGATCCTGCGCATGCAGAGCCAGTTCATGAAGTTGCCGTCCCAGTCGCCGGATGCATCTTCCTTGAAAAATCTGTTTGTGCTATCGTACGAGTACTTATTGGTGCTTTCGAAGTAGCCGTAATAAGAAGTGTCCGGATTATAGTCATGGTGAACGTTCGGGCTTTTCCAGCTCCCTACGATCGAGGTGTCCCGGTAGGCGCAGGCCTTCATACTGCCGGATATGTCAAGCGCCAGGACTATGTTGGGTTTGACATCAATAGTGAGAAAGGGCGGTATGTTAGTGTATTGGCCCATGATCTCGCCCGTGGCGCCTGCATGGTCGGCCCGCAGAATCAGACCCGCGCCAAGGGGGACAAAAAGGAGGCATAAAAAAATTTGCACAAATCTTGCCTGTAGATTAAATCCACTGTTCTTTTTCATGATCTCTGTCCTCTGTCGGCTGAATAACGATTTCCTTCACTAATATGAATCGCGACTTTTTATGAAAGTATTGATCTTTAGGGGTTGGTTTTAATTTCGGCCACAAGTCTTTCATTGGGCAAAGGTGGGCACAGCCCACCCTACAAAAAATACATATTTCCACCATGTTATTCTTAGTTCTCTTGTAGGGTGGGCTATGCCCACCGTTATAATGGCCGAAGTTAAAACCAACCCCGATCTTTAATGCTAAAAAGTAGTGTAGCAAGAAAAATGCCATCACATAACAGCCAAAAAATATATAATAAAATCAGATAGTTTTGTGAAAAGACCGTAAATCGGCTAAAAAATAGTTTAATTTTTTTTAGTTTCACAGCATTTCTAAAAAAAAGTATGCGTCTTATGGGCGAAAAATATAAAATTTTATAGCATCAGGATATCATAAAACCATCAATTACAATAATATTAAAAATCTGAAAAAATGACCTTTCTCGCATTTATTTATTACCTGTGATGCAATAAATTAAGTTTCGAATTATTGGGGGAAAATACGATACGTTGAAAGTTTGGGGTTGGTTCTAATTTCGGCCACTGAGCCATAAAAAGAGATAAAAATAAACAAACCAGGCGTTGATTACAATTGTGACGGCGATACACTTGATCTCATTAATATGGACCGGATTTTTATTGCCGACGGCTGGCAGATCCTGACGGATGAGGTGGACGGGTTGGTGTGGGGTGACAATGTTCCTCTGTTGGCAACAGTGGACTCTGAAAACAATACTGCGCAAAAAATCGGCGCTTTTAAAAGTGTACGGACAACTATAACAGTAAATTTGGCCGGAGTTATTATTTGAATTTTCCGGAATGGATTTAAGATGAGTAGGTCATCGTCACCCGTAATGATGAAGTTAGCCTTACCGCTTACAGCAAGCTCCAGGAATTTATTGTCTTTTGGATCGCGGCAAATTGTTATAGTTTCATTGATTTCTATGGGAGTGGCGGTAAGGAGAAAACCGGCAAGAAATCTCTCTCGTTCTTCTTGAGTTATATAAGAGTCAAACTTGTCACGCCATAAAACATCCTTGAGTTCTGCGAGGGTTGATGACGAGTAGAGTATTTCGCCTTTCTTGATCGCGGTATGAAAGGCCTCGGCTGGTTTTGATTTCTGGAAAAGCAAGGCGCTGATAATAATATTTGTATCAAGGACGAAAC
>JAYEJK010000065.1:0-4960 GCA_034660535.1 Thermodesulfobacteriota bacterium
ATATTACACGTTATTATACCGATGATTGGGGTGCTTACGAACGTCATCTTGAAACCGAAAAGCATAAAGTCGGGAAACGTAACACCCAAAAAATTGAACGAAAAAACCTAACCCAGATAAACTGGAATTTTTAAAGGTCCTGGACTATTTTCAGTACCCCCCTGAGGGGTATAAGTACCTTAACAGCTGCGTGTAACTATTTAAAAATATTTCACCTTTTTGATTTCCTGCCAGAAAAAACAAGAAAATTACCACTAAGGTACTAAATTTCAGAACATGGATCAAACGTCTGACACGTAGAACTATTTGCTTTTCGAAGCTTGAAGTAATGCACGACACTGTTATAGGATTGTTGATTAACAAAGTCGAATTTGGGTTAGATATTCATGCCTAGCAACAGGTTCAACCCACTACCCTCTGCCCCTGCTCCTGTTCTTGCCTTGGCGTTGTTTGAGTTCGGCCTGTGATTTTATGTAATGCACGGCAGTATATCCTAAAAGAGCGTTTACATCCTGAGACAGTTCCTTACCCGGCTTGACTGTTATCTCTTCCGGGACCTCGATGTCCACTTCCCCTTTGTTTGCAAAATGGAGTGTGAGCGAGATCGGGCACGTGCCGTAATGCCGGCTCATGAGTTTTCTTAAATCCTTGATTTTTTTTTGGTTGACCTTTCCCGACAAGAGCATGATCCCGGCGCTTGAAATGTATTTTTCCGTTGCCCTGGAAAGTGTGTCCACTGAATCAGCAATAATCTTAGCGCCCCGTTCATCTTTTTTGACCACGCCCTGGACAATAAGGGGAGCGCTGTTGTCCTGGAGCAGTTCCGAACACTGGGCAAATGTCTCCGGGAAGACCACGACCTCCACAGCGCCGCCGGATATGTCCTCAAGCGTTATAAAACCCATTCGTTCGTCCCGTTTGCTTTTATGCTCCTTTAAGGTTTTTACGAGTCCGCCGATCCGGACCGGGCATCCCTCTCTGCAGCCAGCCAGTTGGGCTGCAGTGACGTCGGTCACGGCCTTGATTTCATCCCGGTAATCGTCAAGCGGATGGCCGGTAATATAGAAACCGACCGTCTCTTTTTCAAACTCGAGTTTTTCCTTGTCGGTCCATTCCGGGATGTCCGGCAGGCCGATAGTCGCTGACTTTAAAGTATCCGCCTCGGGAATTACGGAGAAGAGCGAGATCTGGCCGCTATGCCTGTCCCTCTGGGCTGCATGGGCCTGTTTCATGGCCTGGTCCAGGATTGCAAACAACTGAGAACGCCGGGCTTTTATTGAATCAAAGGCCCCTGCCTTGACCAGGCTTTCTATCACTCGTTTGTTCACACGTCTTGAATCCACTCTGGCACAGAAATCTTCAAGTGATTTGAAGGGCCCCTCCTTTATTCTTTCTTCCATTATAGAATCAAGCGCAGCATCACCCACGTTTTTTACAGCAGAGAGCCCGAAACGGATTCTGTTGTCTATAACCGTGAAATCGTGGTCGCTTTCATTAATATCCGGCGGCAGCACATCGATATCATGATCCTTGCATTCGTTGATGTATAAGACCACCTTGTCCGTGTTGTTGACATCGCACGAGAGAAGGGCCGCCATGAACTGGGCCGGGTAATGTGCCTTGAGATAGGCGGTCTGGTAGGATATCAGGGCATATGCGGCGCTGTGCGATTTGTTGAACCCATATCCTGCAAATTTGGCCATGAGATCAAAGATCTTTTCAGCCTTATCAAGCGGAACATTGTTTGTTTTCGCGCCACGCATGAATTTTTCCCTTTCTTTTTCCATGACCTCCAGAATTTTCTTGCCCATGGCGCGGCGCAGGATGTCGGCATCACCGAGCGAATAGCCGGCCAGGACGCTGGCTATCTTCATGACCTGTTCCTGGTATACAATTACCCCGTAGGTTTCCTCAAGTATCGGTTTGAGCTGGGGAAGGAGATAGGATGCCTTTTTTTTGCCGTGTTTCGTGTTCACAAAGTCGTCAATCATTCCGCTTTCCAGTGGACCCGGCCGATAGAGGGCCACAAGGGCGATCAGATCCGTGAACAGTTCGGGTTTCATGCTGATCAGAAGCGAGCGCATTCCGGAACTTTCAAGCTGGAATACGCCCAGTGTGCCGCCCTTCCAGAGCAAGTTAAACGTCTTTGTGTCATCTAAAGGGATCTTGCTGATATCAAGGCCGGTCTTTGTGTCCGCATTTGCCAGTTTCACGGTTTTATCAATAACGGTCAGGGTCTTTAATCCCAGGAAGTCGAACTTGATAAGCCCGGTCTTTTCCGTGAACTTCATGTCATACTGTGTGAGCACCTCGCCCTTAGGCCCCTTGCACAAGGGTAAGTATTCAACCATGGGTTCAGGCGAGATAACAACACCGGCGGCATGGGTTGAGGTATGGCGGGGCAGTCCCTCAAGTACCCGGGCGATTGACAGCAGTTCATCAATCCGGGGGTCGCGTTTTGCAGCCTCCTTAAGTCGCGGTTCCTGTTCCAGGGCCTCTTTTAAGGTGATCTTGAGCTGGTCGGGAACCAATTTTGCAATCCGGTCCACGTCCCCGTACGGAATGGCAAGCGCCCTTCCCACATCCCTCAATACCCCGCGGGCCTTCATGGAACCAAAGGTGACGATCTGGGCGACATGCTCCGCGCCGCCGTATTTCTCCTGCACGTAATCCAATACCTCGTTGCGCCGGTTCTGGCAGAAGTCTATGTCAAAATCAGGCATTGAGAGCCTTTCCACGTTTAAAAAACGTTCAAAGATCAGTCCGTAGGGGATCGGGTCAATGTCCGTGATCCTGGTGCAGTATGCCGCAAGACTTCCGGCCCCGGACCCACGGCCCGGCCCGACCGGGATGCCCTGGTTTTTGGCCTGGTTTATGAAATCAGCCACGATCAGGAAGTAGCCGGCAAAGCCCTTTGCCTTGATGATTTCAAGTTCCATCTCAAGCCGGGAACGGTATATTTTTTCCTTGTCAGGGTCAAGTTCATCCCTTTCGCGCATTTCTCCAAGCCGTTTTTCAAGACCTGTCCGGGCCGCAGTGTCGAACATGGATTCAAGGGTCTCATTTTCAACCGTTGGAAAAAGCGGAAAATGGCTTTTGCCGAACTTAAGATCGAGATTGCACCTTTCGGCAATTTCCACAGTTGCGCGGATCGCCTCGGGTGAATGGGCAAATGACTCTCTCATCTCGTCAGGGGATTTGAAATATAGCTGGTCCGTTGAAAAACGGAACCGCCCCGGGTCATTGATCGTTTTTCCGGTCTGAATACAGAGGAGCAACTCATGGGCATGGGCCTCGTTTTGATTCAGATAGTGGCAGTCATTGGTGGCCACAAGCGGGATGCCAAGCTCCCTGGAAAGCTCTTTCAAGCCATTGTTGACAACGGTCTGTTCAGGGATACCGTTTTCCTGCATCTCAAGATAAAAGCGATCTTTAAACAGGGATTGGAAATATTCGGCCTCTTTTCTTGCGCCTTTCATGTCGTTTTTGGCAATGAGATGCGGTATTTCTCCATGCAGACAGGCAGTGAGTGCAATGAGACCATCCGAATGTGTTTCAAGGACTTCTTTGTCAATGCGAGGTTTATAATAAAAACCTTCTAACTGGGCAATTGTGGCCAGTTTCATGAGATTTGAGTAGCCGGTTTGATCCATGGCCAGGAGGACTAAGTGAAATGCAGCCTTGCCAGCGCTTTTAGCGGCCCGTTTGAAGCGGCTTTCCGGGGCAATGTAAAATTCGCAGCCGATAATGGGCTTGATTCCCGCCTTTTGCGCTTTAACGTAAAATTCCAGCGCGCCGAACATGGCCCCATGGTCCGTGATCGCAACCGAATCCATGCCGTATTCCTTACATTTCTTCATAAGGTCGTCCAAACGGATGGCGCCGTCCAGCAGGCTGTACTGCGTATGGACGTGCAGATGGACAAAATCGGCGGCTGTTATTAAATCTGTCATAGTAAAACCTCGTGTATATACTCGTAGATATATGGGACGGACGCTAATTCAGGTGGCGCCACGGAAGAGTTTAAGGATTGTAACGAAAGAAGCCGGCGCAGGCGTAACCGTTCAGAGATGGTCCACAAATCGCAGCGCTTCTTGGCGGTCTATGTGTAAACGGTTGTTTGCCGAAAACAATTATGCTGATAAAGCTTGCAATTCTGCGGGTATTTTATGGAGAATGACTTCTTTCATATCAATTTTTTTGCTTGCATTATCAATATCTATGCCCACTATGTGGCCATCTGCGTCATAGTCTAAAACGACCCCTTCTGATATTTCACGACTATCGACGCTTGGTTTTGAGGATAAATCAATATAAAGAGAATCGGTCTCTGGATAATAATTCAACTTCATAGCTTAAAACCCCTGTATGGTCTTTTTCGTAAAACTTCTTTTTCAAAATACTCTGTAAACCCATATTCTTTCATTTTGGATCATCCAGCAATTAAAAAAGTCATCATTTTGCTACTCTCTAATACGAAATCCATCCCTAACCAATCTAATGTTTTTACGAGCTAAAGAAAACTCAATTTTCTTACTTCATTAATTTCGGCTACCGATTTAAGACAGGACAAATCTGTACATAGACGCGCGTGGTTTTTCCCACTTCCCCACTTTCCCACCTTCTCACCTGCTTAATTTCCAGAGCACGGACAAGTTTTCCCTGTCCATCTCCCGGATCGTTTTTTTTGGTGTCTCAAGCACCATCGGATGGTCTGAAAATCGGGAATCATTAAGCAGAAGGCGAAAGCCCGGCAATCCTATAGAGCCTTTGCCGATGTGTTCGTGCCGGTCCACCCTGCTGCCCAGATCATTTTTCGAATCATTCAGGTGAAAGAATTTCTGATTATAACGGATTTGGGGGAGGCGATGGGTGATGGGTGGCATGGACAAACTTGTTTGTCCGTGTCTCCTTTTTGGCTCGGTGACCAGGCGATTTCATAAATGCGCATGACTCGAAT
>JAYEJK010000066.1:0-4924 GCA_034660535.1 Thermodesulfobacteriota bacterium
TTCCGTTTATAATACCATCTTTCACACATTTTTCAGAACTGCATTTTGGACAAATAGCCATGAGACCTCCTGTGGTAAGTTGAGACCTCATGATAGCATAGCTATATTAAATTAACAATGCCAAAATAATATTGGTATAGATTTTATCATACGTTATTGTTAAATTAAGGGAATATCAGTTTCCGATTTTAACTAACCCTTTGTTTTTTTTAAAAAATCACCGAATCATTCGTCCAGGAATATTTGGGAGGAAAAAATGAAAAAATTTTTCGCTTTGGCGGTGATATCAGGAATTTTGGCAGTCGGCGGTAGTGCGGAAGCAGGAATTATTAAATTCGATGATATTACTACAAACGCGATTAAATGCCTGTCTTGGGATTCAAACAATGATCCTTATGGGAGGGAACATGAGCATGAAGGTTTCATGTGGAAAAATTTTGGGGTCTTAGACAGTACTCGCTCCAGCGATGAAACACATGGCTATGGCTATGCCAAAGCAAATGAAAGCGGCAATTATGTGGCATTCAATGTGTGTCAACAAGATCTCATGCTCTCCTGGCTGGGAAATGACACTAATGACACTTTTAATTTCAATAGCGCTTTCCTCACAGCCGCTAAAACAGATCCTCTTGATATCACTGTAACCGGCACAAATTCTGATTCAGGTCATTCACAATCGCTTCTATGTACGCTCCATACCGATTATCGAACCAAAATTTATTTCAATTTTAAAAATATTGACACATTAACTTTCAGCGCCGGCGGCGATAAAAATTTCGCAATGGATAACTTTACCTTTAATGAGCCTGTTCCCGAACCGGCAACCCTGCTTCTGTTCGGCACAGGCATGGCCGGTCTCTTTGCGGTCAGGCGAAAAACCTTGAACCTATAAAGACCTCTATTTCGTGCCGATAAAGTTGTCGTTTTCCCATTCGCCGGAATACTGGTCACCGCCCCTGTATAACATGGTCCCCTGCCCATGTCTCTGCCCATTCCGCCATTCGCCAATAAATTTTGAACCTGAGGCAGACCTGAATGTACCGATTCCGTGCCTTGCGCCGTCTTTCCATTCACCGGAATATTTTGAGCCGTCTTTATAGGTCATAAGCCCGTGACCGCTTTTTATATTATTCTCCCATTCGCCTGAGTATTTGCCGACGTTTGTCACAACTTCAACTCCCTGACCATGGCGCTTGTCGTTTTTCCACTGGCCGACATATGTTGTCCCAACCGCGGTCCTTAAAGTCCCGTATCCGTCTTTCTTGCCATCTTTCCAACTTCCTTTATACTCACCGAAGT
Source organism: Thermodesulfobacteriota bacterium (assembly GCA_034660535.1). Lineage (GTDB taxonomy): Bacteria > Desulfobacterota > Desulfobulbia > Desulfobulbales > DAOVYS01 > DAOVYS01. The sequence goes on from JAYEJK010000066.1 coordinate 1,300, forward strand.
TTATACCTGACGCGTAAGTCATGACACCTTGACCATTCTTCTTGTCATCCTTCCACCGACCCTCATATCTTTCGTTGTTCTCTGAAATCTCTATGCCTTTTCCGTGGCGTTGGTCGTTTTTCCACCTGCCGATATACCTGGCGCCGGAAACGGACCTGAATGTACCCTGGCCGTTCCTCTTCCCGTTTCGAAAGGCGCCCACATACTTTGAAGTATCCGGGTAATTCATTATCCCCTGACCGTTATCGCAGTCGCCCTGGACGCAATCAGCAAAAACATGCGGGGGAGAAAAACAAAATATCACTAACAATATTGCCAAACACGCTTTCATTTTTATCTTTACGGAATGTAAATATTCGGCTTGATGCCGGAAAATAGCTAAAACTACCAAATTGTAAATGTTTGGCAGCGCACCCCAAGGGCACTTCCTGTGGAGTGCTGCCGAATATTTACTGCGGAATAGTATCAACAGAAGCAAACTCAGGTTCGTGAAGAGGAAGCAAAATGTCAGCCATACCCTTAACCTCTATCAGGATATTATATGCATCATAGGCATTGACATGGGTACCCGGGGGGATGACCTCCATCTCCATTGCCTTGACCTCTTTCGGGGGAAACAGATTTTCCTTTATTATACAGAAACCTGTGATAGCGGCCTTTCCTTTTTCCGTATCAACAAGAACCGTTAATCCGCCTTTTGTGTGCGCCGGTGTGTGAACAACCTGGATGCCGGGAACGATTTCCTGATCTCCGGTAACCTTTTTTATCTGCCCGTTTTCTTCAACATCTAAGATATAATCCTCCAGATAGCGAAAGTCGAGAGGGTGTGGGTCGTGTATCACCTCAAGCTCTTTTTCATGCACGTAGATCTCTGCATTGACGCACTTGTCATCATTTTCACAATGGTCATTATGCAGGTGTGTATGAATTATTATATCAATGTCTTCAGGCTGTAAACCCCAGCGTTTAAGTCCATCCTCAAAATTATATATCTTTCCGCCGATTGCCTTTTCCCTGTCTTCGGACGTGATCGGCATCATCTCACCCGTATCCACCAGAATTTTTTTATTCCCTCCTTCCAGGTACCAGCAGTAAATCGGAATAGTATAAGGCTGTCCGTAGCCATACTGGAAGGTCATCATGCCTTTATCAAAAACCTTTGTCCCCATCACAATGGGATGAATTTTATACAAGCTCAAGACACAACCCTCCTTTATTACCCTTTTCGGCTCCTCAAAATTTGTTGCTCTGACGGTAAATGTTCGGCAGCGCACCCCAAGGGGCACTTCCTGCGGAGCGCTGCCGAATATTTACCAGTTCACCAATATTCAAGCTCCTCCTTCAGGTCACGGGTGAGCAAGGCATGAACAGCATCTTTACATGATTTATCCTCATAAATTACCTGGTAAATCTGCTCCAGGATCGGCATTTCCACTTCCATTTTAATGGCAAGGGCCATGGCTGATCGGGTTGTCTTTACTCCTTCCGCGATCATTTCCATTTCATCCAGAATTTCAGAAAGCGTTCCGCCTTGACCAAGTTTTATTCCAACGCTCCTGTTCCGGCTGAGATCTCCTGTACATGTCAGAACAAGATCCCCTAGACCGGCCAACCCGGAAAAAGTCAGCGGATTGGCGCCCATTTTCACTCCAAGCCTGGTTATCTCAGCCAAACCTCTTGTAATAAGAGCGGCCCGTGCATTTGTTCCGTACCCAAGCCCGTCACAAATCCCTGCCGCAATCGCAATAATATTTTTCAGCGCCCCGCCAAGCTCAAGGCCGATCACGTCAATACTTGCATAGACCCTGAATTTTTCAGAAGAAAAGACGTTTTGAATAAATTGCGCCCTATCTTTATTTATAGAGCCGACCGTAACGGCTGTCGGTGTCTCCCGGGCAACCTCCCTGGCAAAACTTGGTCCCGCCAGCACACACGCCCTCTCGTCAATCATTTTCCACAGCCCTTCACGACCTTCCTGTTCGTGAAGCACATCCGTAATAACCCCGGTCATGGTCATAAGCGTGTCGTTTTCTATTCCTTTGGCAGCCGAGATAATAGTTGCATCCTCTTCCATAAAAGGAAAAACACGCAAAAGGGTTTCCCTGAAGACATGAGAAGGTACGACCATGACAATTACCTTCTGTCCTGAAACAGCCTCCTTGATGTCGGATGTGACTTTAACATTTTTTCCGAGTTTGTATCCGGGCAGATAGGTCTTGTTTTCTCTTTCCCTGTCTATTACTTCAACATGCTCCTTCTTGTGCCCCCACAGGGAGGTATTCTTCCCTTGGTCGCCAAATAATTTTGCCAGAGCCGTGCCCCAGCTTCCAGCGCCTATCACTGCTGTTTTTTTAAGGAACACCTGATCTTCTCCGGCTTATTTATTGCGGTTCCTCTACTTCTTCATGATCGTCATATGTCTCTGCCAACCGATCCATACCGACTACTTTTTCATCTTTGTTCAGATTTATCAGCCGCACACCCTGGGTGTTTCTGCCGATTACTCTTACATGCTCCATGTTCATTCGGATAATTTTTCCGCCATTTGTAATGAGCATGATTTCATCTTCGTCGTTGACCTGGACGGCTCCAACTATTTTTCCGTTTCTTTTACTGGCCTTTATCGCGAATATTCCTTTTCCACCTCTTTTCTGTATACGGTAATCATCAACGGAACTTCTTTTTCCGTAACCATTTTCAGTAACTGTTAAGACAGAAGAATCTGAAGTAAGCACAACACTTCCCACAACCTCATCATCATTTTTTCCTTCTTCTTCGCTGAAAAGTCTTATTCCACGTACCCCGCATGCTGTCCTGCCCATTGACCGGATGTCCTTTTCGTTAAACTTTATAGACATGCCGTTCCGTGTAACGAGTAGAACATCGTCATTCCCGCTTGTAAGGGCTGCTGAAATAATCTCGTCGTTTTCTCTTATCTTAAGAGCAATCTTTCCCTTTTTAAATGGTCTCTGAAACTCTTGTATAACCGTCTTTTTAACCACTCCTTTTTTTGTTGCCATGAACACATGACACTTTTGCCCTTCAGGCACTTCAAAACTATGAACAGGTAGAATGGCCGCCACCTTTTCTCCTTCCGCAAGACCGAGAAGGTTTACTATGGCCTTTCCTGTGGCAATCCTGCTTGCCTGGGGTATTTCATATACCTTTCGCCAGAAAACTTTACCGTGGTTTGTGAAAAACATAAACGTATCATGGGTGGATGCGAGGTGCAGGTCATTTACAAAGTCTTCGCTTATTGTTTTGATTCCTTTTACTCCTTTACCGCCGCGCCTCTGTGAATGATACAGGGTTATATTATTTCTCTTGATATATCCGGCGTGAGTAACCGTTATTACCATATCTTCTACCGGAATCATGTCTTCAGGGAGTATCTCGTCCGGGACCTCTATTATCTCTGTACGCCTCTCGTCACCATATTTTTCTTTTATTTCCTCAAACTCATCCCTGATAATTTTCATCACCAGATTCTGATCACTCAATATATGCTTGTACGAATCAATCCGTTTAATTAACTCTTCAAGTTCATTAATAATTTTTTCTCTCTCAAGACCGGTCAGCCTTTGCAGTCTCATTTCCAGAATGGAACCGGCCTGAATTTCAGACA
>JAYEJK010000067.1:0-4890 GCA_034660535.1 Thermodesulfobacteriota bacterium
ATTCGAGTCATGCGCATTTATGAAATCGCCTGGTCACCGAGCCAAAAAGGAGACACGGACAAACAAGTTTGTCCATGCCACCCATCACCCATCGCCTCCCCCAAATCCGTTATAATCAGAAATTATCAATGTACTGGACAAAATTACAGATGAACTGGCCGCATCCCTGATGCGACTTTTCTTCAAGGCCAACATTCTGAAAGAACTTGAAAATGTTCCGGACGTTATCGATGATCTGCATGTCTTTCATCTGGTGGTGAAACGGGATTTTATCGAAAAATTTAAGGCCCGAATACAGCAGGAGGGTTCATCCATTGCAAAATCTTCTCACTCCACTCCGTCCACGCTCGGCAAACTGATGGCCGACATCAAAGGCTGAACAGAGTGATAAGAAAAACTTTCAACTCACCAGCTTTCACTACAAATACAATCAACAAGGAGCAGCTACAGATGAAAAAAGCGCAATTCGGTGATATCGTTACAATAATCTATGACGGTGTTTTCAGCGACGGCAATATTTTTGATACCTCGGACGACTCGGGTCCTCTCGAGTTTCAAATCGGCAGCAACAGTGTGCTGCCCGGCTTTGAAGATGCAATTCTTGACATGACGGAGGGAGAAACAAAAACGATCCAACTCCCTCATGAAAAAGCCTATGGCCCAAAAAACAAAGAACTGATCCAGACGGTTGACAGAAAAAATCTGGGCACTGATATTGATCCAAAGCCGGGAATGATACTGGGTCTGACCATGGAAAAAGACGGCGTCGGCGAGAAGGTGCCTGCCATAATTACCGAAGTTACTGACGACCGGATCACTGTGGATTACAATCATCCTCTTGCCGGCCGGACCCTGATATTTCATCTCACTCTTCAATCCATCAAACCTGCGCCGCCTTCAAACGATAATGCCGGCATACCGTAACCGTTCAGAGAGGTCCCCTGCTTAATGTTCTGGATTCTCGCCTTATCACTTTCTAATCATCTGAAATAACTACCATAAAAAGTTAAAAGCTATAGTTATTTAACAATGCCTATGGAAATAAACCACAAATGCCTCGAAAAAGTCGGGACCGTATTATCAATTGCCGGCTCCGACCCTTCGGGGGGCGCCGGAATTCAGGCAGACCTGAAGACTTTTGTTTCCATAGGAGTATACGGCGCCGCGGCCATCACCTGCCTTACGGCCCAGAACACTCTTGGAGTCTCCACATATCTTCCCGTGGACCCATCCTTTGTGCGGAAGCAGGTTGAACTCGTGCTGCAGGATCTGAACGTTACCCACATAAAAATCGGAATGACCGGAACAGAGGAGATTATCAAGGTAATCGGCGATCTCCTCACCGGATTTGACGGTGAGGTAGTCTGCGATCCCGTAATCACGGCATCTGACGGGCATGCGCTTCTTGAACAGGAAAGCGTGATTTGCCTCTGCGATCACATCATAAACCGTACAACCGTTCTCACACCGAACCTGGCTGAACTCAGAATGATAACCGGCGGTTCCTGCGCGGATTCGGATGAAGCGGTACAGGCCGGCATCTCACTCTTTGACGAATTCAAGAGTCTGCGGGCGGTTGTAATAAAAGGCGGGCATCTGGAGGAAAAAAGGGAAACTGTGACTGATTATCTGCTGGTCATGGATGATAAATCAGAAAAGATTATCAGCAAAACAGCGGTACATAAACGGGTCCGGACGAAAAACACGCACGGAACCGGGTGCACATTTGCGTCAGCGTTTGCCGCCTTTCATATGCTGAAAGGGGGATACGAACAAGCCTTTTTTAATGCGGTTAATTTTGTAGACAGTCTCCTGAATAAAAGCGCATCATTAAAATTCGGGGAGGGCTGCGGACCCCTTGCACACGGTCACATCACATCATCCTGATACTCCCACAGTCCGGACAGATCCACGTGGGACCGTTGGACATTCCCCACTTATTTTCCTCAAAACACTCCGGGCAAATCTGGAAACCACATGGACAATTCCAGCAGAACGGAAACGTCCGAGTACAGCACTGGCACTGATAGTCTTTACCGCCCCGTCTTCTGCGCGAGTAGGACATCTTTTTTTTCTCCGCCGACATTTTAATCTCCAGCCATAAATTATTCTTCGTTACTTTTTCAATTCCTCTGAAAGCCAATTCAGATACCCCTTCCCCCCTGCGAGAATCGATGTTGCCTGAATTTCAGGCACATCATAGGGATGGGCATCTGTTATCACGGATTCAATCTCAGAAAACAGATCGTTACGGCTCTTGATGATCACCTGATACTCCTCTGCCGTATTAATTTTCCCATCCCACCAGAAACGACTCGTGACAGGGCCGGCGATCTGCACACACGCGGCCAGTCTCCGGCCCACCAGGAGTTCAGCAATTTTTTCGGCGTCATTTTCACTTTCCACGGTCGTGACGATCTGTATATATTCAGTCATAAAAGAAATATAACATTATCTTAACAAAACTATCACATTAATATGTTTGAATTTCTCGAAAAAATCATTTCAAAAAGTATTGGTGGAGACTGATGCCGGAAAAAATATTAATTGTAGAGGATGAAAAAGATCTGGTTCAAATACTGGAATATAACCTCAATAAAAAAGGATACATTACCACGGCAGCCTTAGACGGGCTGACCGCCTGCCGGATGATTGGGGAGGAAAGGCCCGACCTGGTTCTCCTGGACTTGATGCTTCCCGATTTAAATGGATGGGATATCTGCAAACTCATCCGCAGTCATAAAGATGAAGAAATTTCAGAGACTCCCATTATTATGCTTACCGCCCTTGGCTCCCCGGAGGATAAAATAAGAGGGCTGGAACTTGGGGCGGATGATTATATACCCAAACCATTTGTAATTAAGGAGGTATTATTAAAGGTCGGCAGAATGATCCGGAAGGCGAAAAAGAATGAACAGTTAAACATCAAAATTAAAAACCTTGAATCAAGCAAAAACCGACAAATTGATTTCCAGAATATACTTTTTCATGAATTAAAAAGCCAATTGATCGTAATTAGCGGATTTTCCTCAAGAATGGAAAAAAAAGGAAATGGGATTCCACCGGACCGGCATCAATATTATGCAGGAATAATCAAAGAGTGTTCCGGCTCTTTGATTTTATTAGCCGAGGAAATGCTCATTCTTTCCAGGTTAGAGACCGGCGCATATCCATTGCCCATGGAAAATGTTTGTTTTGAGGAAACAATCCGGCAAATTATTTCTATTTTTTCCGAGCAGGCAAAGGCAAAGGACATTTCTATAGAGTTAAAAAGGATAGGAAAAATTCCCCAAATAAGACTGAATTCGGCCGGTCTGAAGGTTTCCCTGTCCAGCATTATTGAAAATGGTATTAAATACAGCTCCCTAAAAACATGCTTAAAAATAAAACTACTGTCTCAAGAAGAAAATATGGTCATCCTTGAAGTTAAAGATAACGGACCCGGCATACCGAAGAAAGATATGGAAAAAATTTTTACTAAATTTTATCGTGGAGAAAATGTAAAACACAAAACTAAAGGGACCGGTCTTGGTTTATATACTGCTAAAACCGTAGTCGAAGCAATGGGTGGCAGGATAACAGCGGAAAGCATAAACGGAAAGGGAAGCCGTTTCAGAATAGAATTCAAGCAAACGCATAAAAAACTGGATAATGCAACCTGATTGCAGACCTCGTCATTTTTTGTGGCTCATCGCGGATTTATTGACAAACACCCTCCAAGTGGTAAGGGTCTGGAAAGAAATAACTTGGGTAATTCCGATCCGAAATGTGTTGCAGATTTAGAGGGAAGCATGACCGAAGCAATCTCTTGGCAATAATGGATTGCTTCGTCGTTCGTTCCTCACTCCTCGCAATGACAGCTCGCAACTAAGGGCTCAAGTAAAAATAAGTTGGACAATATTGCGTTCAGGCGCTGATTATTACAAAGTATGAAATGAAAAACAGATATTCAAACCCGGACAAAAAAAGTCTCTTAGCTGTTGATGTTGGGAACAGCCATACTGTAATCGGAATATTTACCGAAGATGAACTCCGATTCCAATGGCATGTAAAAACAGACCGCGACATGACCATGGATGAACTGGCCGGTTTGTGTCATGGTCTTTTTTTAATGGAAAAGCTTGATTTTTTGGACATCAGCGATGCTGTGATTGCCAGTGTGGTACCGGCTATGGAGTCGGAATGGGCGGACTTTTCCCGGAAACACCTTGGGCTTACGCCGCTCCTGATTAGTGGAACAGGCCTTGAAACCGGAATAAAAATCAAGACGGATCATCCCGAAGAAGTAGGCGCCGACCGTATAGCAAACGGTGTTGCGGCATATCATCGGTATGGCACGGCCCTGATCGTTGTTGATTTCGGAACCGCAATCACGTTTGACTGCATTTCCGGAAAGGGTGAGTATCGGGGCGGGGCAATTGCGCCGGGACTCGGCATCTCTCTGGACGCGCTTGAAAAACGGACCGCGAAACTTCCCAGCGTGAATATTTCCAAGCCTCCGGAAAGTCCTATCGGCGCCAATACCATTGCTGCCATGAAATCAGGTCTCCTGTTCGGATTCGGAGGACTGGTGGAAGGACTGGTCAAACGGATAAAGCAGGAGTTTGCCCCTGAAACGCCCAAGGTCATTGCCACAGGCGGCATGGCGGCAATTATAGCGCCCTATGCCGAGTCCATTGAATCGGTTGAACCCGAACTCACCCTTGAAGGGTTGCGCCTGCTCCATGAAAAAAACAAGGTAAATGTTCACCAGCACTGAATCTGCACGCGCCCAACGGAAGTACCCTTGGGGTGCGATCAGGGTGACCGGCATAGGACTACTATAGCCGGTCACCCTGATCACGCACATCTACAGCACTGGTAAACGTTTACGTGCGGAATCAATAATTT
>JAYEJK010000068.1:0-4881 GCA_034660535.1 Thermodesulfobacteriota bacterium
TCCAGGACTTTGGCCACCACTTATTGAGAAGTTACTCATTTATGATTGCGCTGAAAATACCATAGTATAAAATCGTGCTTTATGAATTGACCCCATGTTTCTTAACGACAATTCCCCATGTATTTTTACCCTGCGCGTCTTAAGGGTCTGGAAAGAAATAACTTGGATTTTCCGTTTCCGAACTGTATCACACCTTTAGCCGGTTTGACATCCCCGAAATCCTCACCGTAGCCCTGCTACGCTTGCGGTTTCGTGAATATCAAACCGACTAAATCTGCAACACATTTCGGATCGGAATTACCCAAGTTATTTCTTTCCAGACCCTTATTAAAGCTGATTATAACGGATTTGGGGGAGAATGCCTTGTATATGAACAAAAAGCCCCATTTTTGTCATTTCGGCTACATTTGCTTCGCTCGGTGTAAACTTCGGGAGAAATCTTTAATACAGGTACTTCGAGGTATTTCGGCACATAAGATTTCTCATATTCGTTTAAAATGACTATCTTGATCAGAAAAAAATCTACCATACCAACGGCAGGTGATGTATGTTGTTTTTTTCGAAATTTACCAGAAAAAAACGACCGATCATCTGTAGGGTAAATATTCGGCTTGATGCCGGAAAATAGCTAGAACCACCAAATTGTAAATGTTCGGCAGCGCACCCCAAGGGCACTTCCTTCGGGGCGCTTCACAGGGGGTGAGCAGGCTGATCAGCTATACTTTGGTATGCTGGGGCAGCCTGATCGCCTTCCTGTGGAGTGCTGCCGAATATTTACTCTGTAGGGTCCTATTAACCTGAAATGCCGTAACCTTACTTTTTTGCGCGGGAATAAGGATGAAAATTATCTGTAACGGCAAGGAGAGGGAAATGAACCCGGACATCAGGGTGGCGGAGTTAATCAGGGCTTTGGAACTTGATCCCGGCTCAGTCGTTGTCGAATGTGACGGGGAGATCGTGAAACGCGATGAATTTGAGTTCCATCCTCTTAAAGAAGGCTCTGTAGTAGAACTAATTCGATTTGTTGGAGGCGGATAAAATGTTGAGTATTGCAGGAAGGACATTTGCTTCCCGTCTTTTTGCAGGGACTGGAAAATTTTCATCCTCAGCCGTCATGATTAAGGCCATAGAGGCATCCGGGGCAGAGATGGTAACGGTTGCCCTGCGCCGTGTGGACCTGAACGATCCGGGTGATGACATTATGAGTGCGCTTGACCGAAAAAAGTATTTCTTTCTCCCGAATACGTCAGGCGCCAGAGACGCTGATGAGGCGGTCCGGCTGGCAAGGCTTACAAGGGCCGCCGGCGGGGGAGACTGGCTGAAACTTGAGGTAACGCCCGATCCGCGGTCACTCCTGCCTGATCCTGTTGAGACCTTGAAAGCCGTTGAATTGCTTGTAAAAGATGGTTTTACCATCCTGCCGTATATTAATGCTGATCCTGTTCTGGCGCTGCGTCTGCAGGATGCGGGGGCAGCCGCGGTAATGCCCCTTGGTTCGCCGATCGGCACCAACCAGGGACTCTTGACAATCCATCAAGTAAAGATCATCATCGAACAGGCACGGGTTCCGGTTGTAGTGGATGCAGGTCTGGGCGCGCCTTCTCATGCCGCCCTGGCCATGGAAATCGGAGCTGACGCGGTGCTGGTCAACACCGCAATCGCAGTTGCACAAGACCCTGTAAAGATGGCAGCCGCTTTTGCAAAAGGCGTGATCGCCGGACGGGAGGCCTTTGAGGCCGGTCTCGGTCTGCGCATGACTGAGGCGTCCGCATCCTCACCCGAAACAGGGCTTGATTTTTTAAGGTAGACATGTTGCAACCCGAAACAAATAAAATGTTTTCACCACCTCCATTTTCAATATTAAAAGAGATTATTGCTTCCCGAACATCAGGGGACGTTGAGCATGCTTTAAAATCGTCCCGCCCGGATTCCCTGGATCTGGCGACTCTCCTTTCGCCGGCAGCGGATGGTTTTCTTAAACAGATAGCTGCCCGGTCATCTCAAATTACCATGCAGCGGTTCGGAAAGACCATCCAGATCTATGCACCGGTCTATCTCTCAAACCTCTGCACAAATCGTTGCACCTATTGCGGTTTTTCAGCGGACAACCGGATCGACAGGCGTAAGCTTTCCCTTGAAGAGGCGGAAAGCGAGGCCATGATCCTGCACAATCGCGGTTTCAACCATATCCTGCTCGTGTCCGGGGATGCGCCCAAGGCGATGGGCGTAGACTACTTCGAGGCCCTTGCTCTCAGGCTCCGTGAGCGGTTCGCCTCAGTCTCCATTGAGGTTCAGCCTTTAGAAGTCGATGAATACGCCCGCCTGTTTGCAGCAGGCATTACTAGTGTTGCCGTATATCAGGAGACATACGACCGGAAGACTTATAAAGAGATTCACCTGGCAGGGAAAAAGCGCGATTATGATTACAGGATAGATATCCCGGCCCGGGCCGCCCAAGCAGGTATGCGTGAGGTAGGGATTGGCGTTCTTTTAGGGCTCAGTGACTGGCGGGCCGATACACTGGCGTTAGGGTTTCATCTTGCATGGCTGAGAAAAAAATTCTGGAAAACAGCTTTTACGATTTCATTCCCAAGACTCAGACCTGCTAAAGGTGATTTTATCCCCAGGATAGACGTGTCGGAACGGAATCTAGCCCAGATGCTTTTTGCCATGCGCATCTTTGATCAGGATGTCGGCCTGGTCCTCTCAACCAGGGAAGAGTCACGTTTCCGTGATGGAATGATCGGCTTAGGCCCGACACGCTATTCAGCAGGATCCTGCACAGCGCCGGGAGGGTATGGAAATCCGGATCTGACAGGTGAGCAGTTTTCAATAGGCGATCATCGCCTGATAGCCGAAGTATGTAACGACATAAGACACAGAGGATTTGACCCGGTCTGCAAGGACTGGGACAAGACTTTTCAGTTAAATAACTTTCCGCCTCCGGCGGACCAGGCGTGAGGAAATCCGGCAATGACAAATATTAAAAAGATGTACACCACTATTCTTGGCGATCATTTTCCAATGGAAATGAAAATTTCATTTGATGACCAGACACTGGTCTATCGGAAAAAGACCTGGGGAATTACCATGGACGACGGCTCTGTGGATGAACGGGGATTACGGTATGGTGAAAATCCGGATCAGGAAGCGGCTCTCTATGAGCTGATGAACGGGAATCTGGTATTAGGAGACTGTCGATTTATCGAACCCGGCAACGGGCTTGTCAGCGCTATTAATGTGGAGGACATGCTGCAGGTGGGCAAGCACCCGGGAAAGATCAACCTGACAGACGTGGACAACGGCCTGAACATCATAAAGTATCTGGTGGACAAACCGGCCGCAGTCATTCTGAAACACAACAATCCTTGCGGCGCTGCCTGCGGAAACTCTCTGGAAGAGGCATATACGCGCGCTGATCGGACAGACCGGATTGCCGCGTTCGGCGGATGCGTGGTCTTGAGCCGCCCGTGCGACAAGGCGACGGCAGAGGTTTTAAGCAAAAATTACCTGGAGGTGGTCTGCGCCCCTGAATTTGAAGATGGGACGATTGAGATCCTTAAAGCCAGGAAAAACCTGCGTGTGATTCGGATGAATCGTATAGACAGGCTGGCGGATTTTGAAAAGTATCGTTTTGTGGATTTCAAGAGCCTGATTGACGGTGGAATAATCGTGCAGCAGTCCGCAGTAAATTCAATCCGGTCAATTGATGATTTAAAACCTGCGGTTACAACCTATAAAGATAAGGAATACAAGGTTGAACGTGAACCCACGGATCATGAGATTGGTGACATGCTGTTCGGTTGGGCCGTGGAACATGGAGTGACCTCAAACTCGGTCATCTATGTGAAGGACAAGTGCACGGTTGGAATCGGCACAGGAGAACAGGACCGGGTAGGAGTTGCCGAAATAGCGGCACATAAGGCCTATATAAAATATGCCGACATGATCTGTTACGACACTCACGGAATCCCGTATGCCGATCTGAATCTCAAAATTCAGAAGGGCAAACGGGATGCGGCGGAAAGGGGCGCCATTGAAGTCAAGACAAGAGAGGACCGGGCAGGTCTTCCAGGGTCTGTCATGATTTCGGACGCATTCTTCCCGTTCAGGGACGGCGCTGACGTGGGTATCAAACAGGGCGTTTCGGCAATCCTTCAGGCTGGAGGATCGGTCAGGGATTTTGAGACCATAGAAGCCTGCAACGAAGCAAATCCACAGGTCGCAATGAAGTACACCGGCCAGAGGGCCTTTAAGCACTGACAGAACCCCGTCAAAACCTTCTCATTTACAATTGGTAAATTATCCCATTTGTCCCGCCGATTAATAAACAAAAAAGGGGGGGGTTGACGATTCTATGCTAAAATCGTCACTCCCCCTTTTTTTTATCCCTTTCCGCAATGTCAGCCCAGTACACCTGATGGTTTTTGGTTATTTTCCTCCCTTTTCCCATCCCTTACATCAGGTATTCATGTATTAGTACCTTAGTGGTAATTTTCTTGTTTTTTCTACCCCTCAAGGGGGCACTGAAATGAGTGGCAGGAAATCAAAAAGGTGAAATATTTTTAAATAGTTACACGCAGCTGTTAAGGTACTTATACCCCTCAAGGGGGTACTGAACAGAGTCCAGGACCTTTAAAAATTCCAGTTTATCTGGGTTAGATAAACTTACTAAAATCTATTAAAATCAAAAATTTTTTTTGATTTTTTTTCATATATAAAATTGGCATTGTTAATGAAGTATAGATGGCTCACTATTCCATTTTAACATTAATAACATAACCGATATTTTTAACATTTTAAAACATTTTGAATAACATTTTGATTTTCTTCTAAGTCTTGCAAGAAAATGTCTTAATATGCTGTTGTATCCTTCAACTG
>JAYEJK010000069.1:0-14434 GCA_034660535.1 Thermodesulfobacteriota bacterium
GGACTTAAACTTTTTTCCGCCACTTCATAAACATCTCCGGAGAGCTTGGTCTGCCCCAGGATTCTTTTAAGTTGTTTCTTCATCAATTTTTGCCGTTTTTTGTCATATCTGCGCCATCTGCTCAGGTTGCCCAGCAGCCGGGCTGCTATCTGCGGGTTCAGGCGGTCAAGTTCCAGAACTCTGTCAGCCAGAAAAACATACCCTTCTCCTGACTTGTTGTGATAACAGACCTGATTTGCCCCACAGAATGCCCCGATAAGAGAACGGACCTTGTTTGGATTTTTGATTGAAAAGGCAGGATGATTCATGAGCCTTTTTACACGGGTCATTGTGTCCGGCAGCGGGGCCGTGGCCTGAATCGCAAACCACTTGTCCAGGACAAGCGGGTCATCCTTCCATCTTTCGTGGAATGAAGCCAGCGCTTCCTCCTTTTCAGGGCAGTCAAACCCGTGGACAAGGGCCTGCAATGCATTAAGCGCGTCAGTCATGTTGTTTGCTTCCTGATACTGCTTAACGCATATTTTCCGCACAGGCTCGTCATCAAGGATCATCAAATATGAGAGGCAGAGGTTTTTCAGACGCCTTTGGCCGGCCTTCTCTGAATCGTAAAAATAAGGCCCAGGAGTTACATTGGCATGATAAACAGATAAAAAGAGATCGTGCAGTTCAGAGGCCAGGGCGGCCCTGATAAACTGCCGGACTTCGTGAATAGCATCCACATCGATCATATCCATGAATTCGGCCAGGTATTCCTCTGAGGGAAGGGTTAGAAGCAGTGTTTTAAACTTATAATCATTAATGGAGTCATCTTCCAGGATACCCCTGAACACATCCATAAATGATTTTTCCAGCATGAGTATTCCGGACTTTATGAAGTCGTCAATCCGGCTCATGATTGTCCGGATATCCAGCCGCTGTCCTGCCTCCCAACGATTGAAAGGGTCACTTTCATTGGCAAGCAAAAACCGCAAAACATGGTCCGTGTAGTCAAAATTCAGCTTAACGGGGGCGGAGAAACCACGTAGAAATGAAGGTACGGGCTCGCACGAAAGATTTACAAAATTAAATGTCTGCTCTTTCCTGGTAAAATCCAGAATGCGTGTGGTTTCCGGAAAAGGCCCTGATTCACCTTCAAGCTGAAGAGGCAGATCCTTTCCATCCTTTCCAATGAGTCCGACTGCCATTGGAATGTGAAGGGGCTCCTTTTCCGGCTGACCCGGGGTCGGCCCGGTTTTTTGTTTCAGGGTAAGCGAACAGGTCCCTGAATATGAATCATAGGAAACGGATCCAGTCACTTCAGGAGTTCCCGCCTGGCTGTACCAGAGCCGGAACTGACTGAAATCCACTTTCCCTGTTTCGGAATCTGCATCTTCCATGGCCTGAATAAATTCATCCGTTGTAACCGCCTGGCCGTCATGGCGTTTAAAATAGAGGTCCATCCCCTTTCGAAATCCTTCCTGACCCATAATGGTGTGGATCATGCGTACCACTTCTCCACCCTTTTCATACACGGTCATTGTATAAAAATTGTTGATCTCGATATATGAATCAGGCCTGACCGGATGTGCCATCGGGCCGGAATCCTCGGGAAACTGCCGGTTGCGGAGCATCTTCACGTCACCTATCCGCTTAACGGCGCGAGAGGACATGTCTGCTGAAAACTCCTGGTCCCTGAACACTGTGAGCCCTTCCTTGAGGCTCAGTTGGAACCAGTCCCTGCACGTCACCCGGTTGCCTGTCCAGTTGTGAAAATACTCATGCGCAATGACCGACTCGATTCCTTCGTAATCATCATCCGTAGCTGTATCTGAACTCGCCAGCACATACTTGGAATTAAAGATATTCAGCCCCTTGTTTTCCATTGCGCCCATATTGAAATCATCAACTGCCACAATCATGTACTGATCAAGGTCGTATTCAAGGCCGAATACCTCCTCATCCCAGCGCATGGCCTTTTTCAACGAAGCCATGGCATGATCGCATTTGTCCCGGTTGTGGCGCTGAACGTAAATCTGCAAACAGACGGTACGGCCGGAACAGGTGATAAATTTATCCTCGATCATGGCCAGGTCGCCCGCCACAAGGGCAAATAAATAGCATGGCTTGGGGAACGGGTCTTCCCATTTGGCAAAATGGCGATTAGCAGGCAGTTCTCCGCTTTCAACTAAATTCCCGTTTGCAAGAAGCACCGGACATTTGTCCCTGTCCGCAGTGATAGTTGTTGTATAGCGGGCCATCACATCAGGACGATCCAGGAAATAGGTGATTTTTCGAAATCCCTGGGCTTCACACTGGGTGCAGAAATTGCCGCTTGAGCGGTACAGACCTTCAAGAGATGTATTCTCGTGGGGCTTTAATCGTGTCACGATCTCAAGTGAAAATGAAGGGGGCGGCTTGAAAAGCGTAAGGATTTCCGCATCGGTTTTGTATTCATTCTTACCCAGAGCGCAGCCGTCAATTGCCAGGGAAATGAGTTCAAATTTTTTTCCATTAAGCATCAGGGGAGGAGACGATTGATCCGAATCAGTGAGGGAACATTCAAGGCGTGATCTAACGACAGCGCCATTGTCAGCCAGATCAAAATGAAGATCCACGGCCGAAATCCGGTAGACCGGCGGCTTGTAATCCTTAAGATAAGTGGTATCCGGTTTTTTTTGTGTCATTAGTTTATCCTTTCACACTTTCATCTGTGTCAGCTCTTCCTGATTTCCATAACCACGGGAATCTGAATCTTCTGATCAGGCATCAATCCATTGAAATCGAGCGCGGGATTATATTTTTTCACGAGCCAGAACGGCATGTCGAATTCCGCCCTGCAGAGTGTCCAGATGTTGTCCCCTTTTCTGATCTCGTACGTCCGCATCCCCTGGACCTGGAATGAGGTAAAAAAATCCTCCTCAACCTCTTTGTGGTATTCGTACCGTTTTTCCTCAAACTCCTCGGAGCCGGTCTTTTGAAACGGAATATTCAGAGATTGGTTAATTCTGATCTTTTTTCCAAATCTGATATTGTTTAATCGTCTGATTTCTTGAGTGGACACACCGAGCCATTCCGCGTAATGGCCTAGAGTTTCTCCTACCTCCACCCGGATGACACCCAAGGTTTTCCCTTTACGTTTTATCAGTTTCTCAACCTGAAGATGACCTGACACGACAGCAGGGTTTACCTCAATTATCGCCATGATCGTCATTTCCGCGGCCACGGCTGTTTGAATAATTTCCACTTGTTCGGTTTCGGCCGGTTTCGGTTCCGGGTTCAGCTCCGGCTTCGGCTCGGACGATTCCGGTACTTCCGGTTTTGACGCAACCGGTTTCAGAGCGTCCCTCTCCCAGGCGGATTGTTTTGAAGAAATTAGCGCGGTTGTCGGCTTTTCAGGCATCGCAATCTCGGCAACAGGCCGGCCCAAATTAACAGCCGGGGGTACGGATAATTCTGTACGATCATTTTCCGATTTTGCTTTTGCAACACGGCTTGCCGTTGCCCCCACGGGAGGCGCGACCTTTTGCTTAACCGAAGAACTTTTTTCCAAAACTTTTGCAAGACGGGTAATTTTTTCGTCACGTGTCGGTATCCTCAGATTCTGGCCCACGTAAATAGTTGCGTGCCTATTCAGCCGGTTGGCAAGAATCAGATTCTTAAGCTTTACGCCATGCCGAATGGCGATTTTTCCTGCCGTATCACCTTTTTGTACACTGTAGAAACGGCTGTGTTTCTGTCGGGCCAGGAAAAAATCCTCGGGCATGCGTGCGGCAAGCTGCTCTGTCTTTTGGCCCCGCCCATCAGGGAGCCGCAACCGGTACCCTTTCGGAACGTACTTATGCCCTTTATAAACCGGGTTTCGAAGAGCCGGATTAAGTTCCCTTACTGTGGTCAAATCAACCTCAAAGTAATCTGCGAGTTCATGAATCGGTGCATAACCCGGTAATTCCACTTCAGTAGTCCGTTTGGGCCTATCGAATCTAACGTTCCCGAAAAAGGACCCATAATTTTCGGCCACTTTCCTTGCAGCCAGGAATTCAGAATAGAAATTCCTGGATGCGAACCTGAATCGTCGTCCCGTATATTCCTTGAAAATCCGCTCATATCCCCCTTTGGCTTTTTTCGCACGCGCCATGCCGGCAGTTCCGTGATTGTAAGCGGTCAGGGCCAGGGGCCAACTGCCCAGCCTTTCGTGGTTTTCTTTTAAAAATATAGCCGCGGCATGAGTCGAACGGATCGGATCCCGCCTCTCATCCAAAGCGTAGTCCAACCTTAAAAAACGCTTGCCGGTTGACCTTGTAAACTGCCAGACCCCCGCAGCCCCAAATTTGCTGTAAGCCTTGTAATTAAAGGACGATTCCACGTGCGGAAGATAGGTAAGATCAGTCGGCAGGCCGTAATCGCTGAATATCTTCTTCATTTCCCTGAGATATCCCCCGGATCTGATAAGGCCCGGCAGAAAGCGATCCTTCTGGCCGCGCTGAAAACGAACATTGTCACGGGCCTTCCGAAGCGTTGATGATTTGGGATTATCCCGGAACAGCGCGAGCACCCTTTTTTCTTCATCAGTGGAGGGAGAGACGCCGCCAGCCAGCTTTCCAAGGATCCTCTTATATTTTTTCTTGGCAGCCTTGATCCGTTTTTTATTGATCTTTCGAGCCCCGGGTTCATCCTGCTTTTTGACATCAATTACATCGTAAATAATGTCAAGATTAGTGCTGTCGTGAATGAAACCGCGGGTAGAGGGCTCTTTAGTATACACCTTTACCCAAAAATTTACGTTGGGCCGAATACACGGATAGAGCGGGAAGGGATCATCAACAGGGCGGACGTCGGTCAGGCCCGTGGCAGACCAACTCCAAAGCAGGACCAGGACCATAAAAAACATTTTAATCGGTTTCATTATTGCAGACCTCGTAAGAATATCTTCTTTAAGATTTTCATAACCGTTAAAAAAACTCACTATGGTATGCTGAGCCGGTAATACGCAACCCCCACTACAACCACACTTGCCAGTCTTAAAAACTGGTTCCAGATGATCAGTTCGGATGCCAGTCGCGTACTGAATATCCCAGCGTAAAAGGGGAACTGATGGCGGACTGCTCTAATTGGAGATGATAACACATTTCCGGCCAGCAGCGCCAGTATTATCTCCCTGTGACCAAGGGTCCCGGAATCGAGCAAAGCCCCTGCCGCCGCCAGTCCGGCAGTGAATTCCGATGCTATATGGAAAATCACAATTCCAATACTTTGCGGGTGCAGCCAGGACAGAATGAATAAGTGACTTGCCATCTGCTGTTCAAGCCATTGAAAGAGCCCTGCCTGATTCGACAAAAAAAAGAAAATATAGATGGGGACAGTAAAGAGGATGACACGGCGGATCCTTTTCCTATAATTTTTCCAGGCCTTGAGGAAGGCCTCTTGCCAGCTCTTCACCCGCCCGTTTTCATGTACGTATTCAGCGCCTGTTTCCAGCCTTACGGGTAGCATCGACCTGCCGACCAGAAGGACCAGGATTGTTCGTAGTAATGTTGCAACCAGAGTCAATCCAATATATGTGAATGCAGCGCTCTTGATCAATGGCACTGTGATAAAAAACATTGTGGGCAGATGAAGAAAATAGATGGGCAGACTGTTAAAGAGATTGGCAAGAATCAGTTCCTGTTTGTTGATCCTCTCCTTATCATAGGCCTCTGACAACATGGTGTTTGCTGCCACACCGGAAAAAAAGGCCATTGAAAAACTCGCTCCGCAGGTGTCGGAAAGATGCCCGATCCTGATCAGGGGCCGAGAAAGTCTTGCCATACCATGGGTCCAGTTTAAGGATTCAATAAAATTTGCAACCAGAAGCCCGATGGAAATTAATATTACCAGTCTGGTAAGCGGCCAGCCGAGCCCTGTCCAAAGAATTGAGGTAATCTCGCCCAATGGGATCAACCCCCGTTCTTTTTAAAATGGGGCAGGATACGTGCCATGACCATAAGAGGGAACTTCCGGGGAATCTGTTCTTCCAGCATGTCCGCAACATCATCGACGATTTTATGCAAAGGCGTATGAAGGACCGTATTCATGTCTACGTACAGAGTAATTTTTAACCTTTTTTACACATGGTGATTACTTAATTATACCAGAAAATGTGTTTCAAAGTCCATCAGACGCTTATTCATTTGAAATATTTGTTTGAAATAAGGGTTCGCCCAAAAATAAATTTACATTTTCAGGTTTTGAGGCGCCCACATGGCAAGGCACGAGGAGGGCGAATAACAGGGCTATTTAACCGACGAGCAACGCAGCCATGAATGTGAAGTTATTTTTGAGCGAGCCCTGAGATATGGGGAGGCATAATGGCGAATCCAAGGCCAAATGAAAAGGTAAGCGATCATAGACACTTGTGAACGTTTACGGACATTCTACTTTCATTTTTTAATTTTACCCAGGTTCTATTCCTTAACCCTTGTAATATATGCTCCGGAACGGGTATCCACCTGAATCTTATCCCCTTTTTCAATAAACGGCGGCACCTGTACAATGCAGCCCGTCTCAACCGTTACGGGTTTCGTGTCGCTGCCGCTGGTATCTCCCTTTGCCCATGGGTCGGCCGTTGTAACCTCGAGATCGACAAAATTCGGCAGTGTTACGTCAATAGGGTTGTTGTTGTAAAGCAGTACCTGTACCTCCATGTTGTCAATCAGGTACATGGTGTTTTCACCAAGCTGCTCTTTCTGTATAACAATCTGGTCATATGTCTTTGTATCCATGAAATTGTATTCATTGCCGTGGGTGTAAAGGAACTGCATGGTCCGCTCCTCCAGATGGGCCTTTTCAAATTTGTCACTGGAACGGAAGGTCCGTTCAAAAGCATTACCGGTAAGCATGTTGCGAACCCTGGTACGGTAAAGGGCCTGCCCTTTACCGGGTTTGGAAAATTCAAAATACGTGACAATATATGGCTCTCCATCAAGCTGAATTTTGAGACCTTTTCGTAAATCAGATGCACTGTACATGGCGATTCTCCAATTGATTTTTTATTTCCTCTCTGTTCCTTAGTGGTAATTTTGGGGTTGGTTTTAACTTCGGCCATTATAACGGTGGGCATAGCCCACCCTACAAGAGAACTAAGAATAACATGGTGGAAATATGTATTTTTTGTAGGGTGGGCTGTGCCCACCTTTGCCCAATGAAAGACTTGTGGCCGAAATTAAAACCAACCCCGTAATTTTCTTATTTTTTGTACCCCTCAAGGGTGTACTGAAATGAGTGGCAGAAAAATTCCTAAGTTATATGTAACGCCTGCGGTGCCGGATGTTTTACTACTGCTGCTCTCGCAAAAAGCTAGTGGATCGCAAACCACTTATTACCTGGAAACCGCCATCTTTTCAAGGCCGGTGAAATTTGGTGGTCAACGATTGACTTCTCTCTTGTAGATCGCCTCGGCCTTGATCCGGTCCAGTAGTCCGGAGAGCGCGGGAATTACGTTTTCACGTATGTCCCCCGAAACAAGGATAAACATCAGATCATCCCCAACGTGAAGCCGCCCGGACCTCGCATCGATGACTATATCGAAAATCCCATCCATCTTCAGGTATTCCTGACGCAGTGCCTCAATTTTTGCATGGTCGCATGTTACCTCAAGCCATTCAACCTGACCGCCGTCCTTCCTGGACCAACCACGCACTACCCCATTATGTACCAGGATCATACCCACTTTCCAGTTAAAATCCGGACTTTCCTTCATCCTGGCAATTATTTGCGATATATCCATTATCTATTTCTCCTTTAAGACTCTAACCCAGATAAACTGGAATTTTTTAAAGGTCCTGGACTATTTTCAGTACCCCCCTGAGGGGTATAAAAAACAAGAAAATTACCACTAAGGTACTAATACATTTAGCTTTCCGTTTAAAATCGCAGGGTTTTACACAAAAAAGCGCTCGACGAACATAAGTTGTCCATGATAATATTGGAAATGTTACATACACAACTAATTGCGCATAGTTATAAACTGTTGCAGGTTGCAGGTTTAATCGGTGGAAACAGCCCCCCTGTCGGCTTATCCGGCTCGACCTCGAAAATGCGTGTTTGAAAACGGCTTGAGCGGTAATGGCGGAAGTCGGAACCAACCTCTGATTATAAGGTGTAGTGAATGCAAGGTGAACAAAGGAAACACACCAGGATACCCATCGATTTGAGATCGGAACTGACTTTTCTTGATTGACGAACTTGACAGGCATCCAGGGATTGATAAAGTTGAGGAATGACAACCATGAAAAAAATATTTGTTTTTGCTGCCGCGGCCACGCTGTTTTTTGGGATCGGCTTTACAGCCTGTTCGTCGGGCGGGGATGTTGAACAGGAGAAAGGCAAAGGAACCATCGACAAGATCACAGATAAGGCGGCGGAAAAGGCTGTTGACAAAATCCGCACACCCATAGATAAGGCCCGCGCAATTAAGGGCCTTGGCGACCAGCGAACCGAGGCCATCGATCACGTAACGAAACATTGACGGCGTATCAAAAAGTCCCTATTCACTCTTGCCCAGCCCGTACTCCTTTATCTTGTACAGGATTGTAGGCACGCTGATTTCAAGAAGGGATGCGGCCCTGGTCTTGTTTCCCCCAGTCTGATCAAGGGTTTTTACGATCAGGTATTTTTCCAGATTTCTTGAATTTTTCTTGATGGAGTATGAATCAAAATGAAACACTCCATCATCCGGCGCTCTACGGGTTTGATCAACCAGTTCTCCCGGCAGGTTGGATACGGTCAACACACTCCCCAAGGAGAGCGCCATGCTCCGTTCTATTATATTTTCAAGCTCCCGCACATTTCCAGGCCAAAAATAATCCAGAAGGTTCTGGAAATATTCGTGATCCGCTTTTTCAATTTTCAGGTTAAGCCGGTTATTGTATTTTTTAATAAAATGATCAGCCAGAATCGGGATGTCCTCCCTGCGTTCCCGCAAAGGGGGCAGTTCAATTGCAAGTACGTTGACCCGATAAAAAAGATCCTCTCTGAAACGTTTTTCTTGAACTTCCTTACGCAGATCTTTGGCCGTGGCGGCAATAATCCGCACATCCACCTTCACAGACTTGGTCTCTCCCAGGGGACGAATCTCCTCCTCCTGTAAGGCCCGAAGGAGCTTCACCTGTAGCGACAGAGGCATCTCACCGATTTCATCAAGGAACAGGGTGCCGCCGTCCGCCTCCTCGAAAAGCCCTTTTTTGCCGCGGTAGGCATCGGTAAAAGCTCCTTTAACGTGGCCGAACAGTTCGCTTTCCAGAAGGGTTTCAGGAATGCCTCCGCAGTTGACGCTGACCAGCGGCTGTTTTTTCCGATTGCTGTTGTAGTGAATGGCCTTGGCAATCAATTCTTTACCTGTGCCGCTTTCTCCAGTGATAAGAATTGTGGTTTTGTAGTCAGCGATCTTGGAGATCAGCTTAAATATCTCGGTCATTTTTCTGCTTTTTGCCACAATGTTGGAAAATGTGTACTTCTCTTCAACCTCTTTTCTAAGCCGGACATTTTCCCGTTCCAGCCGGTCCCTTTCCTCTACTTTTTTCAGGGTAAGCAGTATTTCATCTTCCGACTGAAAGGGTTTGGCAATAAAATCAGAGGCCCCAAGCTTCATAGCCTCCACAACCGTACTCATATCGGAATGGGCGGAAAGCACTGTAATATTCAGTCTGACACCCTTTTCCCTGATTTCCTTCAGAAACGAGAGACCATCCATCTCCGGCATATTGATGTCAGTGATGACATGATCGTAGTGACGGGATTCCACCTGCTCGAGCGCCTCAAGGCCATTGGCAGCCTCCTCCACCTCATAACCGTTGCTGGACAGAAGCCCTGCAAGAAGCTCCCGCAGCATCTGATCATCATCAACCAGCAACACCTTATTTTTTTCAGTACTCAAAAGGAACCCTCCACGGCAGAGTGTTTTCAACCTCTTTTTAACCTTGGTGAACGTTTACTTTTTCTAGGATTCATTGAATCCTGGATAAGGGCTCAAGTAAAAAATACCAGATCCTTTCTTTAAAAAACAGGTAGGCCATACCTGCAAGAGCGAGAAAGGGGCCGAACGGGATAACAGATTTCCCTCCTTTTCCCTGTTTCACCATAGCTCCGATTCCCACAACCGTACCTGTCAATGAACTGCCGAGAATCACAAACGGCAAGGACTGCCAACCCAGAAATGCCCCAAGCATGCCAAGGAGTTTGATATCACCTCCGCCCATGCCTTCCCTCTTGGTAAGCAGGTAATAGCCTGCCGCAACTGCGTAAAGGGTCCCGCCTCCTGCAAGAAGACCGATGCCCGAGTCCTTCCATGTAACAAAATCGGTAAAAAATGAAAAACCGAAGCCCAGAATAATTCCAGGAATGCTTATCACGTCAGGAATGATCTGATGGTATACATCTATAAAAATGATTACCAGCAAAGCTGCACAGAAAACAAAGTATCCCAGAAAAGAAACGGATATGAAGAACCTGTGGAACAGTGCCAGGGATAAAAGGCCCATGGCCAGTTCCACGGCTGGATACTGCCAGGAAATGGGCTGCTTGCAATAGCGGCACCTGGCCATAAGCAGAATGAAACTGACAATCGGGATATTGTCATACCATTTGAGCTTTTTCCCGCAGCCCGGACATCGGGATGCGGGAAAAACAATGGACTCTTCCTCGGAAGGCAGTCTGAGAATCACGACATTCAGAAAACTACCGACAACCGCCCCAAAAACGAAGACAAACACTTGAATAAAATTATCAGCCACGGAGGTTAATCTTTTTTTAATGTTTGATGGTATCGTATAAAGTCCGATTTGCTGCATTATGAACATGAATCGCGACTTTTTGCGAAATCATCATTTATTTTCCATTCCTAAATGTGGGAAAAAAAGGTATCTTAACTATAGCATAGCCTGATGGTATTAAAGTGGCAGTATACTACCTTGTTTTGCATTTTGCATCTTTCTCTTGGATTCCATCCGGGAAAAGAGTTGGTATTTTCGGGCGGTTACGATGTGTTAAAATTGTCGGAATCGTAAAAAGCACGATTCCGATATGTTGACCGCATGTAACATATTGATATCATTGGTGGCGATAATTTCAGAAAGTACTTTTTACGAGTGCATCAAAATTCACTGCCGTTTTATCGAATTGATGTCCTAAACCGGACCGTTTCCCAAAAGACGTTTAATCTTGGGGGTTAAGAATTTTTGTGATCCTGTCCATTGATGAGTCCATTCAGAGGCTGAAAGCAGAAATAATAGCTCAGGACTGGAGCCTGAGTCAGAAGAGAATAGAACTTCTGGATTCAGCCTTTTCCTCTCTTAAGCAACGGTTTAAGACCAGGAAGGGAATCCACGCCATACTGGTAATGGCCGACTCAGCGCTTGATTATATCAAAAAAAAAAAAGAAAACTCTCTTCCTGACGCCATTGATTTTATAAAAGAGGCCATGGCCCATGTGGTTAACCTTTATGAAGAATCCGACTTTGATCCGGCAAGCGAGGAAAAGATTTTCCAGATCGTTTACTCACGTTTTACTACGCTGAAAACCAAGGTCAAGGAGGAAAAGAAAAGATCAACCGAACCGGAAACCGCGCCTGCTTCGCATCCTCTGCCAGTGAAGGCCGCAGTCAAGAAAACAACCATTGCCCAAGTGGCAAACAAGACAGGAGTGCCCCGGCTTCAGGCCCGGGAAATGTTGATTGCATCTCTTAAAATGGCTGACGCGGTTCTTGAAAATAAGAGCGAGGTAGAAAAATTAATCCACAAACTCAAGACCTCCCTTGAAAGAATGGACGGATTGGGTATAACTATCCGACAATTGTTGAAAGAGTTGCAGGCTGAAAAAAAACCGGAATCTGTCGGCCTGAAGGATGAGGAAGATGACAACAACGTCGGTATCTCTTCCGCCACCGAGTTCAGGCAACTTGTCATAGGCGGGGCCATTACTGCTATTTCGGAAGAGAACGTCTCACTAATCAGCCCGGTGGCCCCGGCAAAACTTGAGAATTATCTGAAAACGAGCAACGTCCCCCTGAATGACTTCGGGGGTTTCATGAAAAAACTTTCATCACAATTTAAAGGGAGTCTTTCTACTGTAAAAGATCGAAAGCTGAAAAAACTCTCCTTTCCAGTAATGGTTCCCCGCGGTTTCGGCCTTCCGGATACGCCTGAGGAAAACGCTGCATCTCTTGTGGTCGTCAGCAATGGCCAATGGCATGGTGTGATTTTATGTTCCGACGTGTACGCTGAGCCCAAAACCATAGTCAGGTTCCAGCAAGAAAAAAACGGGGACATCTCTGAAATAGGTTTTCTGGACAGCGGTGATAAAATTTCGATTCTAAATATTACTTCTATTCTCAAAAGAGAGGGTTTTTTACTAATGGTCTGACCACAAAACAGAACTTTCGGAGGGACTTATCGCTATGAACGAACAGGACAGGCGCAAAAACACCCGTGTCGTTTTTCAGACAACGGCCGACCTGAAATTTTCGGACCAGGAGTTTACGGATTGTGAAACTCAGGACTTAAGTGTTAAAGGAGTAGCCGTCTGGGGTGTAAAAGGCCCGGAATTAGGCGATCAATGCGAAGTCAGTCTGCATCTCAGCGGTATGAGCAGCGACTTGTGCCTCGCCATGAAGGGCGAAGTTGTACGAGTTGAGGAAGAGAGCATTGCACTTCATTTTTTCGAGATTGACCTGGATAGTTTTTTCCATCTGCGTAATATCGTCTATTACAACACAGAAGATGCAGATAAAATAGAAG
Source organism: Thermodesulfobacteriota bacterium (assembly GCA_034660535.1). Taxonomy (GTDB): domain Bacteria; phylum Desulfobacterota; class Desulfobulbia; order Desulfobulbales; family DAOVYS01; genus DAOVYS01. The sequence goes on from JAYEJK010000069.1 coordinate 12,748, forward strand.
ATGAATTTCTGGGGCAGATCTCTGATGATATCCCTGACGATTTTGGGGATTAATTGACAATTTTTATTTGTGCCCGGAAAGCCAATAATAGCTCCATCAGGAAATTTTGTATTTCCAGATAGGCGCTGGGTTGTGTATAGAGGTAATACATGCCATGGTGACCCCAAAAAAGCAAAAAACAACTCGCAAAACTTCCGGGAAATCCCCTGGAAGGAAAAAGAAGATTCGGAAAGCCCGGGCTACTGTTCCTGACGTTACAACCACGGAGGTTGAACTGATTGGCAAAATGACCGCAAGTCCCGCCGAAAAAACACCCAAGGACCATGAAAGACGGTGTAATCCAAGGATTGCATTCGAGACCATGACCGACCTGAAATTTAAGGACAGCACACAAAATAGGTTGGTTACGCGCGATTTAAGCACAAACGGGACATTCGTGCTTAACTTGAAAGATAAACAGGTGGGTGATGAATGCGAAGTGACCCTCCATTGCGATCTTGTATTGAAAATGAAGGGAGAGGTTGTTAGGGTAGAGGATGAAGGCATCGCAATCCAGTTTTTTAATCAGGACCTTGAAAATTTTCATCATCTTAAAAATGTTGTTTATATAAACGCTGTGAGACAAGAAGAAGCCGATTTTTTTGACGACAAAAAGGCGGACGAACTACCCATGAAAAAACTCGAGGATATCGGCCTGCTTGACGACATATTTCACGAAGAAAAAGATGACTTGGATGACAACGACGGGATAGAGGAATTTTCGGACAGCGATTATTGATTGTTTCGTAAAAAAGTAGAATATGTGTGCCCGTTCACACCCATTCGGAGCAAAAGGGTTGCACAATCCCCGTCCTATGAACGCTTACGAATATGTTTAGAGAGGATACACCCATGGCCTTGATGCAGCTTACCGTCATCCCCTTGGGCACCGGCAGTGCTAACCTTGGGGAGTATGTAGTGGATATTCAGAAGGCACTAAAACAGGAAAATGCGAATTTCGAACTTAATGACATGGGCACGGTTATCCAAGGAGAGACTCATGATCTCCTGGCGCTTGCGGCCAAAATCTCCGAACTGCCCTTTCAAAAAGGCGTTAAGCGGGTCGTGACTCAAATTATCATTGACGACAGAAGAGACAAACAAGTTGCCATAGGGACAAAAGTTGCGTCTGTTAAGGCTAGACTTTGAGTAATTAGAAGGGTGAGATTTTAAAATATATTCAATGTAGGAGAATTTAAGTGATGATGAAACGTCTGCTGTTTGGAATCTTTGTTATTTTATTTTCAGCATCCGTCTGCCATTCTAGGATGGTCAGCATTGCCAATGAAAAAGTAAATTTACGTTCCGGCCCCGGCACAAAGTATACCGTTCTCTGGGAACTTGGGAAAGGATTTCCGCTTCGGGTTGTGGCTTCTAAAGGCAACTGGCTGAAAGTCCTTGATTTTGAAAAGGACACGGGCTGGATATACAAGAAACTTATAACGGATAAACGACATCTCATCGTTAAAAAGAAAAGGGTCAACATCAGAAACAACCGTGGAAAAAAGGGTAAGATTATCGGCAAGGCGAACTATGGAGTAGTCTTTCAGACCCTTAAAACAAGAAGCGGATGGGCTAATGTCAAGCACGAAAATGGTTTGACCGGGTGGATTAAGAGAGACCTGCTCTGGGGATGGTAGGAATCTAA
>JAYEJK010000069.1:14534-17635 GCA_034660535.1 Thermodesulfobacteriota bacterium
CTAAAGTAAAATGGCCGGCAACACATTTGGAAACGTATTTAAGGTAACCACGTGGGGAGAATCCCACGGCACAGCCGTTGGCGCAACTATTGACGGCTGCCCGCCGGGATTAGAGTTATCCCCTGAGGATATCCGCAAGGACATGGACCGGCGAAGACCCGGTACCGGCGGAGGAGCAAGTCCCCGCAAGGAACCTGACAAGGTCGAAATCCTGTCAGGGACCTATGAAGGCATCACAACAGGCACTCCTATTTCCCTTCTGATATACAACAAAGACGCACACAGCAAATCCTACGAACATCTTAAGAATATTTTCAGGCCGGGACACGGCGACATTACTTATTTTAAAAAATATGGTATCCGGGATCACCGGGGCGGCGGAAGAGCCTCGGCAAGGGAAACCGCCGCGAGGGTGGCAGCCGGCGCGGTGGCAAAAAAACTTCTTGGCCAAGATGGCGTGGAAGTCATTGCATACACTGTTGGCCTTGGCGGCATCGAAGTCAGAAAAAGAGCGCTTGACGAAATTACCGAAAATCGCCTCTTCTGCCCTGATACGGCCACAGCTGCACTGATGGAAGAAAAGATTAATATGGTCCGCAACGCTAAGGACACGCTTGGCGGAATTGTGGAAATTTTAGCCAGGGGTTGCCCGGCCGGCCTTGGAGAACCGGTTTTTGACAAACTGGATGCGGAACTTGCCCGAGCCCTCATGTCAATCGGAGCAGTCAAGGGCGTGGAAATCGGGGCAGGCTTTGAGGCAGCCGTCCTTACCGGATCCCGGAACAATGATCCTCTGACACCGGAGGGATTCAAGTCCAACCGTTCCGGCGGAATACTGGCCGGCATTTCAAACGGCGATGATATTGTTGCCCGGGTTGCCGTAAAACCCATCCCCTCGATCGCCATGGAGCAGGAGACCGTTGACCTAGATAATAATCCCGTCAAAATAAAAATCGGCGGACGCCATGATATCTCTGCTATTCCCAGAATCATACCGGTTTGTGAGGCCATGGTCGCCTTGACTCTGGCAGATCATCTAATGCGTCAGAAGGCAATATCGTAAGCACTGTATCCGCACGCAATATTTTCCTTCTGACTTGCTCTTTTCCCCTGTTTTCATTATTATCACCAGCCGTATACACTCCAACTAACCCAGATAAACCGTAAATTTTTATCGGACCCTAAACAACCATTTCCCAATCCGGCTTGGAACCAAATCATTATGAGCAAAAAGCGCAATAAAGGATCAATAAAGAATATCTGGATAATTACCAGGGAATACAGCCGGTTGGCCGGGGTCGGCGGTGTAAAGGACGTGTCCAGGCAACTGGCCGGCGCCCTTGCCGGATCGGGAAGAAAGGTCAGCGTGGCACTCCCTTTATACGGATTCATGGATCCGGTCGAACTGGACCTCGATCCTTTGGACATATCCTTTTTTGTTGACATGAATTATGTGACGATCGAACGTCGCGAACCTGTCAGGATCTGGTCATTAAAGCATGATGCCTCAATCGATCCGGTCTGCGGAAACGGCCTGCCCGGGCCGGCTTCAAAAAAAGACGGGGGAAAAGAGAAAGATGTAACGATCTACTTTATTGATTCTCCGCGATTTCGAGACAAAAAACGTGTTTACACTTACACTATCGAAGAAGAGGATGAAAATCCGGATCACTGCCGGGGCACCGGACACCATGATTATTTTGCAATGAATGTGCTGTTGCAGAAGGCTGCTCTGGGCCTCATGGTACTTCTTTTTGAAAAACCTGATATCATTCACTGCCAGGACGGTCATACAGCCATTCTGCCGGCAATGATGCGTGAAATCGAAGGATACAGACACTATTTCAGGAAAAGCGGCGCTGTAGTGACAATCCACAATGCGGGCCGCGGTTATCATCAGGATGTGGGCGACCACGCCTTTGCCCGGATAATCTGCGGCCTGCCTTCCCGTACCATTACGGATAACCTGTTGGACGGAATGTTTGATCCTTTCCTGGCAGCGTCATCTTATGCAATACTCAATACGGTCAGTGAAAATTATGCAAGAGAGTTGACCGAGACCAATGACGACGAACTGACCGGCTGGCTTGGCCATAGACTGATGGCGCGCGGTTTCAGCCTCCAGGGAATAACAAACGGTATAGACCCAGACCATTTTGACCTATCCTCTCCTGAAAAGCTAGGTCTCCCTGAAGGCTCCGCTATTCAGGTTTCGCCTGAAACCGCCCCCTGTACATCAACGGTAAGCCGGAAGGCCCGGTATAAAAAAACAGCTAAAAAAGGGCGACCATATCTGCCCGATAAAAAGAGGTGCCGGAAATTTCTGGTGAATATCATTGCCGACAATGAACTGGGCGGCATTAGAAAGGAGGGAAGCCTTGATCCTCATCCTGATCAACCCCTCTTCACCTGGATAGGCAGATTCACGCCCCAGAAAGGGATGGATATTCTGGTGACGGCGCTTGAGGTTTTATTGTCCCAGGACCGCGATTTCCAGACAGTTATCCTTGGAACCGGCACTAAGGAGATTGAAGAAGGCCTTCTTCGCCTGACTGAAAATCGGGAAAACAGCGGAAGGATATGTATGCTTCGCGGTTTTGACTCTGTTCTTGCCAACCGGATATATGCAGCAGGAGATTTTTTTCTCATCCCGTCCAGATATGAACCATGCGGCCTCACGGACTTCATTGCGCAGTTGTTCGGAAATGTTCCAATTGTCCACCACACCGGAGGACTGGTGAAAATTATTGATAATGAAACAGGATTTGCCTACAAGGAACACAGCAGCCAGGCGCTCACAAATACCATGCAAAAGGCCATGCACCTGTTTCGCAAATCCCCGGACAAGATAGCCGAAATGCAACTCAACGCATTAAAACGAATTTACAGCCATTACAATTGGGACATTGTAATGGACAAATATCTGGATCTTTACCAGGAAGCCCTCTCTCTAACTGCCTGACCCCGCAACACTGGGTAGTGGGTTGAACCTGTTGCTAGGCATGAATATCTAACCCAAATTCGACTTTGTTAATCCTGATTATAACGAATTTGGGGGAGGAAAGCCTTTCTTCGTTTTGTAAGTGCCTGATGGGTGGCAT
>JAYEJK010000070.1:0-4869 GCA_034660535.1 Thermodesulfobacteriota bacterium
CATGGCTGCGTTGCTCGTCGGTTAAATAGCCCTGCTATTCGCCCTCCTCGCGCCTTGCCATGCGGGCGCCTCGACACCTGAAAATGTAAATTTATTTTTGAGCGAACCCTTAGTCCCATAATCTTTGATAAAATTAATGGTTGAATTCAACATTTAACTATTTGCGCCGGTTTCTCCCTCCTGCTCCGCCAAAGCCGAAGGGGATATGGACGATTATTAAATATCGAACAATTTATATAGCAAAATACGTGCCGGTTATCAAGAATTTTTTTAAAAAAAATTAGGCCGGTACAAACTATTCTTGAATCAAATATGTGATACATTCGTAAAAAGCCATAATCGATATTATTTTAATCAATTACAGGGGGTTAATGCGTCGATAAAGCGCTTTTGCGAAACGGAATAAAGGATGTCAAAATTCAATTTTAAATAATGTAATTTGAAAAAAGTACCATTAATCGGACAGAGAATTCCGATTTTCCGGAAAAAAACCTATGTTTACAACTTAATCAATTGAAATAAAAGACAAAAAATACTTCCAGAAAATCCGAAATATTTTCCTTGAATCCGGAAAAACAAAAGGAGTCTGTATCAAAATTCATTGGCCCCTATCCTGACATGAGCATCAATGTCGTAAGGGAAACGGTGGCTGACCGGCATCTGACCAACAAAAAAAAGCGCTTAACCCCACAAGGAGCTAAGCGCTTGATTTTGGTGCCGAGACCAGGAATCGAACCAGGGACACACGGATTTTCAGTCCGTTGCTCTACCGACTGAGCTATCTCGGCAGTACGACCAAATATAATGCATTAATAAAAAGTGTTTTCCGGAATTATCGCCACCAATGATATCAATAAATTATCAACGGGTAACGCACCGATAGAGCACTTTTAAAAGAGCGCCAAATCTATTTTATGGATGAACTCTTGTCAAGTCATTTTTAGTAAACGTTCACCAGGAGTAAAAAGAGGTTGAAAACAGTCTGCCGTGTAAGCGTTTATCATTTATCAGCAACAATGACTCTGGTGGAAGCAAGTTTGTCGTGCCAGGTCAAATGGTCTCTGTCAAGCACCGCCCAGAAAAACCCTGCGCCAAGCGGCAGCGCCGAAACAATTATGCCCACGCACCGAAGAAACGCTCTTCCGAAAGATAACCTGCCATGAGGGGCCACCACTACACGAAGTCCCATAATCCACTTACCGATCGTCTGACCCGAGCAGGAATGCATGACAATAAAATAGACCCCTGCAGCAAAGGGAGGCATAACCACGGAAAGGAGAAGGAAAAGAAAGGCGGCGCCTGCAACCTGATTGATATCAACGACCCGAAATATAAAATCAACAAATTGTAAGCCGAACATGACAAGACATCCGCTGAGCAGGATGCCGAGGATTATTATGTCGATAAAAAAGGCAATGGCCCGCGTACGGAAACCAGCAGCCTCACATCCGGAACAACCGATTTTTTCACTTCCGGAATTCGAATAACAGATATCACCACGAGGAGTATCCTCTAAACTTGACACAGAATTAACCTGGATGTCGGCCGTGCTGTTCATCATTCTTGTAACCGGCTTACTTAGGGATGTGGAAATAAATAACTTACCCATCTCCCATCCCATCTTCAGGCCATCTTCTATCAAGTAACCACTTTTAAAATCCTCAACGTAGCCCGGCTATGCCTGCGGTTTTAAAAGTGGTTACTTGATAGAACCTGACCTAAATCTGAGCGCTATATGGGTAAGTTATTTATTTCCACATCCCTTATCCTCGCTTTCAATCGTCAGGTCAAGTTCGTTGATATCAGGAAGGGGTGTCACAGACTCCCCGGCGGAATCCGATTCAGAAACGCCCGCAGGCTCCTCGTCAGCATCCTCAAGGGACAGGTCCAGCTCAAGGGCGCCGTTGTCCGGCAGACCGGCAAGGTCCGATTCAGTCTCAGACTCGGCTGCTTCCTCCCCGGATATTGAATCAAGATCAAGGGTGTCCGTTTCAGCCGAATTCTCATCAACGTCACACAGGATGTCCGCCAAATCAGCTAGTTCGTCATCCCCGTCGGCCTCAAACTCTTCGGATTCCATCTCCCCTGCAGAAACTCCATTAAAGGCGCTTAAATCAAGTCCGGTCTCGTCGGTCACGAGCGACATCACGTCAAGGTCTGTGTCCTTATCCATTGCCGATCCATTATCAGATACCGGCAATGGCGTGATTGCGGGAGGTTCTTCGGCAGCAAGCGTACCCAGGTCAAGCGGTCCCTCGGAAGCCGGACCGTCAGTATCCTGAAGAGACACCAGCTCGGACATATCGATTTCGTTAACGTCGGGTGAGGATTCTCCATCATCAGCCGCTATGCCGGCAACCGCATCGTCCGCCGGTTCTTCATTCTGCTCCTCAATTTCAAGCGCTGATTCATCAAGTGAAAATTCAACGCCTCCTTCTGATGCATCTTCATCAGATTTATCAGTATCTTCAAACTGGTTCAGGCTGATAGCGGGTATTTCGTCTTCCTCAGAGACTTCCTCCATTCCAGGCATGATTATGCCGACGGCCTCTTCGGAACCTTCCTCGTCGTCCACTTCCAGGCCGGAAAGATCGATCTCATCTTCATCCGGTTCTTCAGTCGAGATATCCAGCTCAATAGAGTCATCAGCATCGTAGACATCCGCCTCTCCAGCTGCCCCTTTCTCCGGTTCCGCGGATTCGACTCCAAACACGGGACTCAAGAAATACGACGTGTGTGACTTTATCGAAGTTCCCTTCAGTTGGTCGGATGTCTCAGCCAGCTCTTTCCCGCACTTGGAGCATGATGTCAAATGGTCAAAAGATATAAAGCCGCATTTGGGGCATCGCATTGTTGTTCCCTATTGGTTTACTTTTTTTAAATCGCTGCCGGACGACCTCAACCGTATTTAGGGCTCAAGTAAAAATAACTTGTACATCTTCCATCTCATCTTCAGGCCGTTTTGGGCCGATTGTGAGGTTACAAAATCCTCAAATTAGCGCTGCTAGTCCTGCGGTTTTGTAACCTCACAATCGGCCCAATCCGACCTAAATCTGAGCGCAATATTGTCCAACTTATTTTTACTTGAGCCCTTATCGAAAACTTTTTATAAATTATGATTGTATTACAATTACTGCGCTCCGGTCAAGAAATTATGGTCGAATAGTGCGAACCCTAACACCGAAAGTACTCTTTTAAACCATTGTGCGCCCTTTGAAGATTGTAAGAAATTAATCAAGGTCTTGCAAAATCCTGATGTTCAGTATAATGTTGCGCACTTGGTAATGGGTACATATAAATGTTTCTTCCAGCGATCGAAACAACCGATTCACCGAGTAAATTGTTTTTACGAACATGATAAAAATTATATCGGGGAAAAGAGCTGTTATGACAATTTATCGATTTACGGCATCGCTTCCGATCCTGTTTCTCATCATTCTCCTTGCTCTGTCCGGATGCTTTAAAAACGAACCGGTTCGCCATCTCTCTTCGGATATAAGCCTGATTATCCCGGGCCATACGACTCGGAAAAAAATCATATCATTTATGGGTTCCCCTGCTGTACAGGAGCAGGGCCTCGACTCCACTGAGACCTGGATTTATTACCAGGTGCATAAAAGCTTCATGAGGGAGGTCCCGCGCATCGGCCACAGATTTGGATATGAAGAGTACGATGTTGTCATGATCACGTTCTTCGGAGATATTGTTCGGGACTGCCAATACCGGCTATTCAGCGAAGAGCGGTTCAGGGATTTGGGAATTCCTATGACAGGGGAAACAGAAAAGGAGTAGTAATGGAAACGGCAAGGGCCAGAATGCTCAGGGAACAATTGATACCGCGTGGAATCAGCGATCCGCGAGTCCTTGACGCCATGAACCGAATCCCGAGGCACCGATTTGTCGAAGATGCCCTCAGGGGACAGGCATATGGAGACTTTCCTCTTCCCATCGGCGAAGGCCAGACAATCTCACAACCCTATATTGTAGCCCTGATGACGCAGGCTCTTGAACTCAAGGGAAATGAGACCGTCCTTGAAATAGGAACCGGATGCGGATATCAGTCAGCCATCCTGAGTCAACTGTGTGAAAAGATCTACACGATCGAGCGGATTAAATCTCTGCTGATCCGGTCCAGGAAGCTCTTTGACAAACTTCATTATCTCAACATTGTCTGCAAAGTAAATGACGGTACTCAGGGCTGGCCCGAATACGGGCCATATGACGCCATCATGGTAACCGCCGCAGGACCGAAGGTGCCTTCTCCCCTGCTGGAACAACTGGCTGACCCGGGAATTATTGTCATACCGGTCGGCGACAGATACAGCCAGGAACTACAGGTAATCACCAAGAAAAACGAAAAAATTACGATCAGGACCATTGAATACGTGCGTTTTGTAAGCCTGATCGGCGCCCACGGCTGGCCTTAAGCGTTCACCAGCACCGCATCTGCACGCGATAAGGGTAACCGGCATAGAACTACTATAGCCGGTTACCCTTATCACGCACATCTACGGCACTGGTGAACGCTTAAGGCTATGGGTAATTGATCATGGGGTAAGGCAAACACGGGGGTCCTACCCTACAGAATAATTTCATTTTGCACGTTGAGTAACCTGAAACAATCTAAAAGAAACATCCACATTTCATCATTCATAATTCATCATTCATCATTATAATTGGTGCTTATTGGCACGGAAAGGGACGTTTTGCTCTATGTAACTTTTTTTGTATTGCAACCCGTACGGTTACAGGAACAGGCCCGCGACCAGGAACCCTCCGATCAGAAGCAGGACAAAGGCAATGACCAGCAGGTTGAAGTGCCGGTCAATAAAGACCTTTGCCGGCTTCCCCCACCTGCTTAATATCCAG
>JAYEJK010000071.1:0-4867 GCA_034660535.1 Thermodesulfobacteriota bacterium
GTGGGCATAGCCCACCCTACAAGAGAACTAAGAATAACATGGTGGAAATATGTATTTTTTGTAGGGTGGGCTGTGCCCACCTTTGCCCAATGAAAGACTTGTGGCCGAAATTAAAACCAACCCCAATAATTTCAATAAATTAGAAAAAGCTTTGACTCACTTTTGTTACATATGGTGAATATTTACAAAACAAGTGATCCGTTCCCGGATCCGGTCCTGCCCCCACGTCTTAAAAAGGGCGATATCATCGGCATTATGGCGCCTGCAGGCCCCATTGAAAAGGAAGATGATTTCAACAGCGGGGTCAGGCTGCTGCACGAGATGGGCTTTGAGACCAGGATCTCAAGCGGCATAATGAAAAAACAAGGTTATTTGGCAGGATCGGATTCCCACCGGATCAAGGAATTTCACGATCTCTGGACGGACCGGGAAGTAAAGGCCGTTATCGCAGCCCGCGGAGGCTACGGATCACAGCGTATGCTCTCCGGACTGGACATGGACCTGATCCGGCATCATCCCAAGGCGCTGATCGGCTTCAGCGACGTGACAGCGCTCCTTACCGCAATCCTGAAACACACGGGCCTTTATACTTTTCACGGCCCAATGGTGACGACCATTGCCAGGGGCGACAGGGAATCAGCCCATACGTTTTTCAGGATGCTGACGCGAATCAAGCCTGACAACATTAAACCGGAAGGACTTGAAATCCTGGTCCCCGGTCAGGCCAGGGGCCGTCTCGCAGGAGGCAACCTGACCAGCCTGATTCATATTATGTCTACCGCCCACGAACTTAACCGGCGGAATTGCATCCTGTTCCTGGAAGATGTTAATGAAATGGGCTACCGGGTTGACAGGATGCTTACACACCTGAAAGATGCAGGCCGTCTGAATGGCCTCGCCGGTCTTATTCTGGGCGACTTCAAAGAATGCGGGGATCCTGAAATTATCTGGAACCGTGTTATGGAACTGCTCGGCGAGGAAGGAATCCCGATCTGGGCAAATTTCCCGGTCGGCCATGGCGACAGAAACCTGATACTGCCCCTTGGCATCGAGACCGAGATGGATTCGGCTGCCGGCACGCTCAATTTCCTTCAACCACCTTTTTCGCCGGCGCAGTAGGTTCAATTGAACATTAAACCGTAGGTAAACGGATAAAAAAAGGACTTGCCAACCACCCGATCCCTGTGATGATTCTTGCAAGACTTGCTGCTGATCAAGGCGGTATTTGTTTTATTGGAGTTGACAACACAACCCTCTGTGTATTACGTTTTACACAAATAACGTAATACACAGAGGGGGCTTAAGATGAGCATGACCATCGTCACATCCACGGTAAAGGGCCAAATTGTTATCCCTGCCCATATCAGGGGGAAATTTAAGATTAAGAAGGGCACACGTGTTTATGTTTACGAAGAAGGGAACAAGATCATTGTAGAACCTATCCCGGATGACCCCATTAAGGAAGGAAGGGGTATGCTGAAGACACGGGGGCGCATCTTGAAGGCTTTAATGGCGGACAGGAAAAAGGAAGCAAAACTATGAAAAAATATGTAATGGATAGTTTTGCAATGATTGCTTTTTTTGAGGACGAACCAGGTGCGGACCAAGTGACTGAAATTCTGGAAGCACTGATGAAGCGGAAAGCAAAGGCATTTATGTCTGTGGTCAACTGGGGGGAAATCTACTACAACACCATGAGAGAGCAAGGGATTCGGGAAGCTGAGGATATAATAAAGCAGTTCAACAAATATCCAATTCAGCTTGTCGAAGCTGATCAGGCGATAACATATGAGGCTGCAAAATTAATGGGTATGTACAAAATAGCATACGCTGATTGCTTCGCTGCTGCTCTTTCTTTGAGAATGAAAGCCCCGATCGTTACTGGTGATCCGGAATTCAAAAAACTTGGTCAAAAAATTTCAGTCCAATGGATTAGGTCCAAGACCTCTTAAACGCTTTTCTCTACGTCAAAAAGAGTTAACAAGGGTCAAGAGTAGATTGGACCCCTTTTTATACATTTTTGGCTGTCTTATCGGTTAGGTCCGTCATGTTTCGTTCTTCGTAGGGGCAGGCCCCTGTGCCTGCCCTCCTCGTACTGATTTAATGTCTTATCACTTTTTTGTATTGCACCCCTCTTCAACGGCCATAACAAAAATTTACACACGGGTACTTACCGGCGAAAAACAAAAAATGGTTCTGCAAGCCTGGAAAGAATAAAAAAGAATATATTCGTTGTTTTTGTATGCGTAAAGAATTATATTAAATACACACAAACACAACACAGGAGGTGATCAAATGTCAAAAGTAGTTACCCTTAGACTTTCCGATGAAGAATACAATCTTTATGCAAAAGCTGCTGAAGTCGTTAAACGGCCCATATCCAACCTGATTAACTATCTGGCACAACAAAAACTCGAAGAGGAAATTTTTGTTGACCAGATAGAGATGGACGAAATTGTTGGAAACAAAATCTTGATTAAATCCCTCAAACAAGGCTCCAAAGATGCAAAACTCAAAAAAGGAACGTTTGTCGATGTATAGAATATTCGAGACTGAAACTTTTTTGAAATCACTTGAGCAAGACTTTGAAGGACAAAAAGAAAAAATCAAAAAAAAGCTTCGAAAGTATGTTTACCCGCAACTTAAAATTTCACCGGCGTTTGGCCTCAATATTAAAAAGCTCCGAAATTGGGAGCCTCCCACATGGAGATATAGAATAAGCTCTTACCGTTTTTTTTATGAAATTGATTTTGATAATAAAATTGTTTCTATGATCTTGGCTGAACACCGAAGCAAAGCTTACAAAAAATAAAAGAAAAAGGGGACGGATTTATTTTCTTGGGGTTGACGACACAACCCTTTGTGTATTCGTTTTACACAAATAACGTAATACACAGAGGAGGCTTAAGATGACCATGACCATCGTCACATCCACGGTAAAGGGCCAAATTGTTATCCCTGTGATAAACGGACGGTGGGTGGAAGGCGGCATTCTAGGCGACATATAAAATTTCACCATTCTTGGCGTAATCCACTATAAATGAGTCACCTTTTTCCCACTCTTCAGGTGTCATGGCCACGGCTTCAATTGGTTCGAAAATCTGATAAATAGCCTCGGTTAGTATCTCAATTCGTTCCCATCAAAAAGCTAACATTTTTATTGCATCTTTCATGCGCTCACCCTGGGAGGCGATGGGTGGCATGGACAAACTTGTTTGACCGTGTCTCCTTTTTGGCTCGGTGACCAAGCGATTTTATAAATGCGCATGACTCGAACCCTTAGAACCAAGCCCGACTTTTCTTCTTTTTTTCACTCAGTTAAGCGATCAAAAAAGAGCTGCTGCAACCTGCCAAAAAAATTCTGCTGTTTTTTTAAAAAAAATCATATTTTTTACGTTTTTAATACTTTGGCCCTATTGATTTTTTCAAAATATCGTGTGTCTCTTCGAGCAGTTGAAAAATAGTTAACAATTTTTTCCGTCATTCCCGCGTTGTTATGTATCGGAAAAATAAAGTTTCGCTTGTTTGTACAAAATTTGGATCACCGTCATTCCGGCATGTAGTTAGCCGGAATCCAGAACACAGCTAATCCTGGATTCCGGCTAACTACATGCCGGAATGACGAAGAAATAAATTGTTCTGTGTTTTTGCCCGAAGGGCATCATGTTCCGGACAATTGAACACAAATTTTGTTTTGCCGGCACTCGGCATAGCCAAAACTAAATTGGTGGCGGTGCGGCGGTGGAAGTGTAAAGAATAAAAGGTTCAAAATTCAAGGTTAAAGGAGCCGGGCCAAGGTTCGAGCAAACCAAAGGGGTGAGACTCAATTGATCCAAAAAATTTGAGTTTTTTGGGGAACGTACACTGAAATATATAAAAAGCCGACCGGAAGAAAAATAAGTAAGGTGTTGCCAAATGGGGTAAAAGGCAGGGGCGGTAACGGCTCTGCCTTTTTTCATGCCGGCAGGCAAAAAAAGGGCGCTAAACAGAGAAAAAGGGAACAGATTTAATTTTTTTGTTTATCAATCGAGTCCGGCCTTTTTGGTTTGCAGGATAACCGTCTCTATCTGTTCCACAACCTCGAAATGTCTATCTCTTGTCAGCAGGGTCCCCCCGATTTCCATGCAGGATGCCGCGATCCATACATCATTGATCGGTATTTTGGTTCCCTTTTTCTGTAATGACAAAAATACAATGGCATATTTTCCGGCAACATCCGCATCCACATCAATGATTTCCACTCTCAGACGTTTAATGAACTGCTTCAATTTTCTCTCGTTGAATTGTTGCTGACTCCCTTTCATAAACCCGAAATTGAGTTCTCCTATAACTACGGAAGGTAAATACAGGTGTTCGCCATGGGTGGCCAGGAAATTCACTGTTTCAGGCAACCCCTCGGCATAGTCACTGTAGATATTCGTATCCAGTACAAGTTTCAATCCCAATCCCCTTCATTAATCCGGTTGAAGATTTCGGTTGCTTTCCTCAGTTCTTCGGCTTCATCATGCGAGAGCCATCCTGCAAATTCCCGGATCATTTTTTCGCGGTCTTTCACCAGGCCCAATTTTTCATCAACCGCCTCTAAAATGTATGCGGATTTCGTTTTCCCCGCTCTCATGGCAGCTTTTTTGATCATTGTTTCTTTTTCCGGGGATATTCTTAAACTTAAAGGCATAGGGTATCCTCCTTGTATCGCAATTTAAGTAATTGTATCTCAAAATTGTGGCGGTGTCAATGATTAAAACTGATTATAACGGATTTGGGGGAGGCGATGGGTGATGGGTGGCATGGACAAACTTGTTTGTCCGTGTCTCCTTTTTGGCTCGGTGACCAGGCGATTTCATAAATGCGCATGACTCGAATCATT
>JAYEJK010000072.1:0-4822 GCA_034660535.1 Thermodesulfobacteriota bacterium
TAAGAAATTAGAAATGAGTACAGCAGGCATCGGATTTTCAGTAGAGAGGGGAGAATCAATAGCAAAAAATGGCAACCATTTGCTTACCGATTAAGTTGTTGAATTTTAAAAGAGCGTCCCTCTCCCCACTAACAATTGGTTTTTTTATGATGGGAACGGCCGTGGCAGCCGACATTAATCAGTACAAAGGAAAATGGATAAACACTGATAAAAATACACGTGGAATTACCAAAATATTTTTTAATGGTGATGGTGGTGGTAAGATGAATATTCACGTATGGGGCAAGTGCAGTCCTCGAGATTGCGACTGGGGATGGAAAAATTGTAACTCATATGCGGATGGCCACCTCTCAGCTCGCTACCGGAATGATTTCGTAACCGTTCAGACCCCCCTTCTATTTTTTGCCTAACCTGATCATAACTCCTTGATTTTTCGTCTTGGGGTTCAGAGTTTTGGGAGGGGGACTGAACGGTTACATGATTTCAGTATAAAAAATCTCACTATCAATCTGATCAGCCGAGGTAAACTTAAGGTGAAGGTGCACACTCGCTTTACCGATAACAGCGGCAGATCAGAAAGGGAAAATACTTATACGTTTAGACGTCTGCTCAAACCAGTAAAGCAGACCCCCAAACCCTTAAACTGAATTTATCCGAAGCTTGTCACAAAGGAATCAACCGGGAAATATTAAAAAATAAAATAAGGAGACTATTATGAGAAATCAAATAATCGCAGTGGTTTTAATCCTGTTGTTTTTACTTGGTGTTGGACCAGCCTGGGCGGGACTGAATCTTAACCCCGGCAAATGGGAGATATTAACTGAAACAACGATGACAGGCTCAGGGGGTAATATGACCGCGCCTTCCCAAACCCATATTCAGTGTCTGACCAAGGAGGATCTGGTTCCCCAGAGTGAAGAGGCGTCCAATGAGTGCCAGGTAACGGATATACAGCAAAGTGGCAATACAGTGTCCTGGAAAATCATCTGTTCCGGCCAGGGCGGTCAGATGAAGGGAACCGGGCAGATCACGTATCAGGGAAATTCAATGCACGGCACCATGGATATGGAAATAACCGGGGCTGGAATGCATGTAAAAAATATTATCAAAGGACGGCGGATTGGACCCTGTGATTCGAACACGGCAAACCATCAGACACCTTCCGCCCAGAAAAATGTTCTTGCAGAAGATGCAAAAGATGTGGGCAAGGCTGCCAAAGATGAGGCCAAGCAGTCCACCATAGATGAGGTGCGCCAAGGCGTACGCGGTCTTTTCAGGAAGGTTTTTAATTAAACCGCAGGAAAGCAGAAAAGAACTATTTTCATAAGATTTGATAACAGGAGGATATAATGTTTACAAAATATTTCAGCTTTTGGAGAATTTTCTTTATCAGCCTTTGTTGTTTATTGATTTTTGGAACCGGTCAGGGCCTGGCTGCATCCTTTCTGGCAGATATGGTTGTAACGGAAAAAGGAAAGCAAACGATCAGCAAATTTTTCCTGCTGGACAACCAATACAGAATGGATACCGAAGATGATGGCATGGCGCTGACGATCCTGGTGAACCGTGAAAATAAAAAAACCAGGGTAATTGTTTCTTCCCGCAAAACCTATCTGGAATTTGCCAACGATGATTTGAGAAGTCTGCTGAAAAATCCTTTTGAAGCTCATCTGTTTTCGATGGAAATTTACAATGTCAAAACCCTGGGCAGAGAGATTGTCAATAATATTAACTGTGATAAGCAGGAGATTGAATATGACGGGAAAGTGGTCATGACCGCCTGGGTATCGCTAAAATATAATTTTCCTATTAAAATCTTAAACAATCGGAATAATTACGTGGCAGAGTTGCAGGGGATAAGAAAAGCCCATCTGAATTCGAATTTTTTCAAGGTACCGTCGGACTTTGTGAAACAAGAGGAACCTGAACCCAAAAAGGTAAAACCAAAAGAAAAGATTAGCATAAAAGGAAAAGAAAGCTTTAAAGCTCCTATTGGCAGGCGTATTGGGCCTGGTGGCATACTGAGTGTCACAGTCAGCCCTGAAAAACATATTGATCTTATTTTGAGGAATGAAAACGATGGAGTATCTATTGCCGTTATTCATACTTTGAAAAACAATAAGCCGGTTATTGTAAAAGCCATGGGGGATAAAACCATTGAATTTAAAAAAATCTGGGATAAAAAAGAGATCAGTTTTGAAAAACCATCCAATCCGGATCTGCTTGAAGTAGAAGTGAGCAAAGGCATGGTTTATGTGATTGTTAACCAGGAATCTCCCATGTGGGAAAAAGAGCAATTGCATGAGAATTTTTTAAAAGAACCCATCGACTTTGGTTTTTTAACCAGGCCCAAGTTGAGAATGGTCTGTCAACTTACCGGGGACAGTCAGGATGAACCCGAGAGCAGGCTGAAAGTGACATTTTTTAAGGACAAGTATAAAACCCCTGTTCTATCAGAAGAAATCTCTTTAAAGAACGGGCAATCCAGGCAATGGGAATTTGATGCAGGTCACAATATTTTATCAGGAAAGGTTGAGGTGCAAAAGGGATCTGTGCAGTTTAGCCTCCACCAGTTTCCCAAGAAACAGTCAACGGTTAAAAAAAAGTCAAAACCAAAATATACACCTAAAGTAAAACCGGATCAGTCTCTTCCCCTCAAAACTGCCCCAGGCCCGAAAGAGAACAAAGTTGTTGCTGCAGCCGTTGGTGCGGACAAGCAAACCGCCTCAAGCAGTACGATTCTCAACGGTGATGTGCCACTCTACAAAGGCGCCAGGGTAGTCAAAGAGAAGGCTATGGGCGCCAACAGCCAAGTCGATCTGGAAGTGCCGGCAAGTCCTGAAGAAGTCGTCAACTTTTACAAGCAGGCAATGACTGCCAAGGGATGGCAGTCTGGGATGGCCATGGTTCAGGGTTCCATGGGGGTGCTTCAATTAAAGAAAGACCGCAGTCTGATCACGCTGAAAGCGACCGGGAACGGGCAAAAGTCAATGGTTAAAATTGCTTTTACAACTTATTGAAATAATCCAAGGTCTTCCACACAGGAGCCTTAAGAGAAATATTAAAAATATAAAATTTGTGAGGAAAAAATGAGACAAAAAAACAAAATTTTAAAGGTAATTTCTTTTTTAGTTAACCCGGCCTGGATGTATTCTATTGCTTTAATGGTGTCGGTAATTTTTCTGGGTTCAATGCTTTTTGCTCAAGATGATCCAATTTATGATAAGTGTACATCGCAGACGGACAATCCGGCCCCGTGGTGCTATCTGGATGAGGTTAAAACCATAGGTGATCCTGCGCTTTGTGAAAATATCCTGAAATACTGGCCCAAAGCAAATGGTGTTCATGGACAATGCTATTATGAACTGGCCATTCAAACTAAGGATTGTGAACTGTGTAATCGTATTAAAAAGGATGATATTCGGAGAATGTGCAAGTTGGATGCATGTAAATAATATTATAGACAGAAAGGTTAAAACAAAATGAATATCGTTGCACTATTATTTGGTATAGGTGTTTGCGGTGGCGCTGTGATTGTTTTTCAAAGGGCAAAAGAGGCATTGGTTTTCAAACGCCAGGCCGCTGGATTGAGAATGACTCCCATTGTTAATTTAAAGCCTGGTTTAGTTCTTACCGGTGGAGAAGTGGTTTGCGACGCGCCATTGAAAACCCCCTATACACAAACAGCCGCTGCCTGGCATAAATATGCTGCCAGCGAACGTCGTCAGCGCCCGAAACAATCCGGTTTCTACGAGCAGAGCCTGACATCGGGAGAGCAGACCTGCCCATTTTATCTGAAAGATAATACCGGTGAGGTGAAAATTTCCAGACAAGGTGGAGAAGTCATTGGTTATCCCCACTATCGTGTACTTAAATCTCAAAGTGGTAAAAAAACAGGCCTGGGTAACCGTATTCAAAAGCTTAAAGAAATAGACAGGGAGAAATATCCCGAAGGGACAAAAAAGCCTTTTTTCCGCAAAATTGAATCTGTGGACAAACCATTGGACATCCCGGATGATCTAATTGAATTGGAACCGGAATCTTCCGAGGAAAAACAGGCGGTTCGTAAATATTACGAGCACTGGATACAGCCGGGAGATCATATTTTTGTTATGGGTACCGCCGTCCCAGATGAGAAAGGCTCAATTGTAAAAATTGTTAAAACCGCCAAACGTACTCCGTTTCTTGCAGCACGGGATGCAGAAAATCTGACGGCCCAATCATTTACAACGCATATGATAGTGCTGTTTTTAGTGGGTACCGGTCTGGCATTGCTGGGTTTTTTTCTCACTCTTATTGGATTCGGTATTATTGGATAACTTATAATAATTGCTCAATGTGTATTATCAAATGCCCCATATAATACCGATGGCAAGCAGGATATGTGTTGCAATAATCAGGGCAACATTCTTACCCATAAACTCAATCAGATCCGGCAGGCAATCCATATGTTTCTTAACCCCGATAAAAGTATGAATCGCAAGAACTGCGCATATGAGACAGATAAGGCTGTGCATTGGAAGCAACCCCAAAAGCCAGCCTGCAATAATACAAAGGTAGGCCAGAAGTAAAAAAAGACCGTAAATGATCACACAGGTCTTTTTCCCCACAGTAATGGGAAGATGTTTCCTGCCGATTGCAAGGTCTGCATCAATATCCGGAAACTGGTTTAGTAAAAGGAGATCGCTCACAATGTAAAAGATGGGGACGCTCTTTAATAATTTAATTGACATTATGTTTGATTGATATTAAAAGCATGACATGCCAAGAACAGCACGCCTGGATGCTCCTGGAGTTCTGCACCATGTCATGATAAGAGGTA
>JAYEJK010000073.1:0-4803 GCA_034660535.1 Thermodesulfobacteriota bacterium
CCACGTTCAAGACCATCAGATCGTTTGGACAGATGTACATGCAGGCAGTTTTGTCGCCACCTTTGCAGCCGTCACATTTTTCAGGATCTACGTAGCTTGGCATTCAATTACCTCCTTAAAAAATTTGGTTTTTTCCGATTCCGCGCCAATGCCTAAGGCCTGACACGAAACCCCTTTATAACAAAAATGATTTTCAGCGGCAGACAGGAAAAAATTGGACAATATATCAAAAAAGTCATAAACAAGGCCAAGCGGCCTGCACAACTCCTTACTTATCCATATTTCAGGACTGCAGCCATTTAAAAAGCCTGATCGGGATGATCGGGCCTCTTATTTTAAGACCCGGATTTTATACAGAAGGCTTTGTAACTTTTCATCTTCTTCTTGTCAAGAAAAAATATCCCGCATGTAATACCTTAAAAGGAATTTTGATGCGGACCCGGCGCTATCCGGACGGTTAACGCACGGCCCGAGCACTGTCAAACGTGCAGGCAGGCCGAATTATAATTTTTTATGCTTATTCAAATTGACAATACAGTAGGATGATGGTTAGAATAATTGGTTGTAAAGTGGAAATTCGATACAAGATATTTATAGTGCCTCTGCCTATTTTGCGGAAAAAATAAAAAATGGGGTTGGTTTTAATTTCGGCCGGCTCAATTACTGTCAGGAAGCTCGCTGTGCTCTCACACTGACCTACGACTATCAGCACAATGTAGGGGCGAATCTTGTATTCGCCCTGCTTAGGGCAATCACAAGTAGGGCGTTATGTTCTACCTTTAAAAAATTCCAGTTTATCTGGGTTAGGATGCATAATAATGAACAAATCAACTTCTGATGCAAAAGAGAAGGGCCTTTTCGGCAAGGGTATGTCAAAAGCGGACAAAAACCCGAGCAGCATCGAACCGGCCAAGCTGACCATGGACAGCAAGATCAGATTCCGCTGTCATCCCGGAGTCTCATGTTTCACCGCCTGCTGCGGAAACATAAGAATCATACTCACTCCCTTTGATATCTTAAGGCTTCGGAAATATTTGAACATGACTGCCGACGAATTCCTTTTAAGATTTACCGTCCCGACCCACATCGAGAAGACCGAAATGCCCGGGGTGATGATCCACTTAGACGAGGATGGTCGTTGCCCGTTCGTGACCCCGGAGGGATGCACCATTTATCCGGAACGCCCCTCTGCCTGCCGTTATTATCCCATAGGCATGGCCAGTTTCCACGAGGGCGCCCAGGAAGGCCAAACTGCGGAACGATTTTTCTTTAAGGTAAAGGAAGAGCACTGCAAAGGACACGAAGAGGAGACGGAATGGACCGTCCGGGAATGGCGCAAAGATCAGGGCGTGGATCTCTGCGACGAGATGAACAGTGGATGGATGGAACTGGTCATGCGGAAAAAATCTTTTGGTCGCCAGGCCACTTTGAGCGAACAGGGCCAGAAAATGTTCTTCATGGCATCCACCGATACAGACAAATTCCGCGCTTTTGTCTTTGAGAGTTCGTTTCTTGACAAGTATGAGATAGACCAGGAAACCATTGATCTTATCAAGAAAGATGACATCGCGCTCATGAAATTTTCTTTCCGCTACCTTGCCTCTTCACTTTTCGGCACGCAGGATCTGAAAATACGTGATAAACTTATCAAGGCCAGGATCGAAGAGATCGATGAAAGACGGGAAAAGGCCTCGATAAAGGCGGAAGAGACCTACCATGAACTGGTAAAAGAGAGGGACAATCTCAAGAAGGCCCTGGGTAAGGCATAGTAACTACTTCTTTCCTCCTATTGTAATCGTGAAGGTCGTACCTTTTTTCTCCTCGCTTTCCACGGAAATCTCTCCGCGGTGATTGTCTATTATGATCTTGACAATGGCGAGACCTAAACCTGTGCCACTGTCCTTTTTCGTAAAAAAAGGATTAAAGATCCGCTTTTTTGTCTCCGGACTCATTCCTGTTCCGGTGTCACTGATACTAACCGTCACAGCCCCCTTATCCGACCTCGACCGTGCTGTCGCCACTGTCAGCGTGCCCCCGTCCGGCATGGCCTGGACCCCGTTTACCAGGATATTCAAAAACGCCCTGTATAGAAGTTCATGATCCGCCATAACCGGATCAAGGTCTTGAGCAAGGTCGTTTTTTAAGACAACATTTCGTTTTCCGAACTCAGGCTCCATGAACAGGAGCGCCTTTGAAAGGATATCGTTTATCCGGACCATGGCCGGCTTCACTGTCTGGGGCCTTGCAAAATCAAGGAACTCCTTGACCGTTGCATCGAGTCTGCTCGTCTCCTCAACAATAATATTTGCCAGATGATCGTTGCCGGGGGCAATACTTCTTAACCGTTTTCCCAGGATCTCGGCAGTGCTTCTCACAATGCCGAGCGGGTTTTTGATCTCGTGGGACACGGATGCCACCATTTTCCCAAGGGTGGCAAGACGTTCGGAATCATCCAGTTTCACCTCCAGCCTCCGTCTTTCCTGGGCGCGTGCTTCGATAATCCTGTCCGCCCGGGCCACGATCAGGCTCAGGACCAGAAAAAGGAGTGTCATTATGAAGAGAGACGTGGCAAGGATCGTGCCCTGGAGCCGGATTATCGCCTCAAGATCAACGGATAAGTCCAGGACGATCTCGATCACGCCCATGACCACGTCCGTGTCCTGGGAAAACTGTTTTTTTTGCGTGAACGGTATGTAGCTCCTCAAATAGCATAAGATCGGGTCACTGCCCGGCATCATATTTAATAAAGATCCGTTTGAAACAAGAAAGGATGAGCTTTCGCCCTTTAAGGCCCGTTTATATTCCTGTCCACCCTGCCCGGTTTTTCCCACAAGTTCCTTAATCGTGCTGTAGGAAATGACATTTTCCTTGGAGTCAAAGATGGTCACGGACTCGATGTTCATGCCGTGAATGGTGTTCCTGACAATAGTATCCAGCCGCTCAAACTGTTTGGGATTTCGAAGGGCTATCTTCCCGTACCTGAGCGCCGTCGGCAGGACAAACTGCTGGAATACCCGGTGATTCAGGTTTTCCGCCAGGACCCGCGCATATGCCTCGCTCCGGTCTAAAAGGACCTTTTTTGCATGGTTTGAGATCAACCATGAAAGAATAAGCGTAGTGGCAAGTATAACGGCAAGGCTTGTAAACGAGAAAAACTTGACCAGCCTGAACGGCCTTATGTTTATGCTTGTGTCGGATGTTTTAAGATCCCCCATCACACACCCCGCAACTTCTGCATTTTGTTGTATCGCAGGCCCTGGTCAACTTTCCTTTAAGCGCCTTTTCATACTCGTGAAAGAGATAATTGCGATCAATACCATTGTCAATAATTTCCCACGGAAACATCTCATGTTTTCCGCGTTCACGCATGGCAAAAAATTCCGGATCAAGCCCCTGGGATTTTAAGACCTGCCGCCGGTTTTTCCCATTCCTGATCATTTCAAGAAGAGCGATTCCGACCCTGCGGTCACCCCTGGCAAGAACTGCCTGAAAAAAAGCGTTTTCGGGCGGTTCCGCCTTGATAGTGATATTTGCCCGGCCCGCCAGTTTTTTTCGAATATATTTGAGCCTTTTTTTTAATTCACTTACCCGTTCAAAACCATAGAACTGAAAGGGAGTCCAGGCCTTGGGCACAAAGCAGTTAATGCTCAATACCATGTCGGCAAGCCTTCCCCTTGGTCTGCCCACATCAAGTAGGCGTTTCTTTATTTTAAGTGTCAACTCCACCAGTTCATCCAGGTCTTCCATGGTCTCTGATGGAAGACCGATCATATAATAGAGTTTCAGGTTCATCACACCCGCCCGGACCAGGGACTCGGCGGTCTGAAGGAGGTCATCCTCGGTTATTCCTTTGTTAATCACACGCCGCAACCGTTCCGACGAACCGTCCGGGGCAATGGCCGCGCTTTTTACATTACTTTTTTCTAAAAGTTCAAGAAGCGGCGGGCTCACCGCATCGGCACGCAGAGACGAAAACGATAGTGAGTAAGATTCTTTGAGCATATGGTCGGCAAGCAGTGCGAGATCATCCGGTCGCGCCATTTCCATGCCAAGCAGGCCGA
Organism: Thermodesulfobacteriota bacterium; assembly: GCA_034660535.1. Lineage (GTDB taxonomy): Bacteria > Desulfobacterota > Desulfobulbia > Desulfobulbales > DAOVYS01 > DAOVYS01. The sequence continues at coordinate 4,062 of JAYEJK010000073.1, forward strand.
CCCGGTTTATCTCCCTGGGTTTTTTTGAAAGTCCATTTATTATGGCGTCAGTGTTCCAGAGCCTTGGTGGACGGTACACGAATCCCGCCGCGCAGAACCTGCATCCTCTGCTGCAGCCCCGGCCCAGTTCAATAAGAAAGAGATCAGCAAATTCCGCATCCGGGGTCAGAATTTTTGAATGGCCGGCCGTGTCTGTTTCAGGCAGTATAATCCTTTTCACCGGGGCCGGCAGATCCGGGGGCGCTGAAACCGAGGATAATGTCCCATCCTCATGATAGATGACCTCATATAAATGCGGCACATAGCAGCCATCGAAACGACCGGCCATTTCCCGGAGCAGGGATTCCCTCTTTTTTTCCTTCAGCCGCTTTTTCAGGTATTCCATGACAGCGGGTAGCGCCGGTTCGGCCTCGCCCACGATGAACATGTCCACGAACGGGGCAAGCGGTTCAGGATTGATAAACGTTGCAACCCCGCCGCAGATGACCAGGGGCCAACCGGGCGCGGCAATGGGATTACTCGCGGCCCGGTCAACGGCCAGCGGTGAAATTCCCGACGTGAAAAAAATCTTTAGCAGGTTCAGGTAATCGTTCTCAAAACTGACTGAACAGAGGATAACAGGGAAATCCCTTAAAGGGCGGTCAGACTCGATTGAAAGTGGACGACAGGAGCGGGAAGGTAGAAAAAAGCGTTCACAGACAATGTCCGGATCGCTGTTTACCAGGTCAAAGACAAGCTGGAA
>JAYEJK010000074.1:0-4797 GCA_034660535.1 Thermodesulfobacteriota bacterium
CCTTGCCGATCACCCTTGACCCTGTATTCTCCGGTCTGGCCTGGGCACTGATTTTCGGTCTGTTTGCCTCGACAGCCTTTACGCTGCTTGTAGTACCTGTCACCTATTTTGCCGTTTATCAGAATGCTGAAAAGAAATAACCGTTCAGAGAAGTCCCTGTGAACGATTACGAAAAGAAAAAGATGATTGCCAATATTACTCCGAAAGTAGTATTATGATAATACGGAAAAAATGATTTATGGAAAATTGATATCAAGAGCAATCTAACAGGATAAAAATTCATGAAAACTGACTACCTGGCTGTATTGGAAATGCTTTCACTCATATATGAAGATATGGACATTGATGCAATTGAGAGAAAGTTTGTCGAATTAGTTAGGGATGTTTTTTCAGTCGATCGGGTCGCCCTTTTTTTTGTTAAGCATAAACAGGGGGTCCTGCAGGGAAAATTATGCAATGGGTTTGATCCGAGCACAATCAATGCCTTGGAAATACCGGTAAGGGAAGAATTTATTCTTACCAGACCGCTGGTAACGGGATTTCCTATCTGGAACGAGTCTGCCGGCGATGATCCATATCTCAGGCAACTAGGTTTAAAGAATTTTGCGGTTATCCCCATAACGAATCAGAAGCGTATTCGGTGCTGGGATGTAAAAAATTGCAAGGCAACAGATTGCCCGGCTAATACCGAAAAATTGTTGCGTTGCTGGCTGGTGCCCGGGGTTAAATGCCTTGACGGCAATGAAATGTCGGTTGAAGAACGGCAGGAGATCTGCAAGAAATGCCCTGTTTTTACAAAAAGTAAGATCGACTCGGTCGAAGGAGTTCTGCTGATTGACTACCAAAATGGTGCCGGACGGTTCACCGACGATCAGGTTACAGTGCTTGCCGTTATCGCCTATGGCGTGGGCGTGGCTATAAATAACTCCAAGATTCACAGCAGAACAGTTGACGCATCGATAAGAGATGAATTGACTGGATTGCACAACAGACGCTATTTCAACGAGCGTCTGGTTGATGAACTGGATCGTGCCAGGCGCTATCATGTTTCAATAAGCATGATACTGGTCGATATCGATCACTTTAAAACCATAAATGCCAATTACGGTCACCCAACCGGAGACGCTGTCATCACATGGCTGGGCAAAATCTTACGGAGCGAATTGAGGCAGAGTGACGTTGTGGCCAGATACGGAGGAGATGAGTTTGCCATTCTGCTTTTGAATTCCACTAAGCAGTTGGCCTGTAACCTTGCCGATGAGGTAAGAAAACATATTGAAGAGATGTCATTTAAGTCCAGCCATGGCCTTAAATTAACCTGCAGCTTCGGGGTCGCAACTATTGGTGAAGACGCCAATTCCTTTGAAGGCCTTATTTCCAAGACGGACAAGGCGTTATATTACGCCAAGGCCCAAGGACGTAATAAGGTTTGTACGATTTAACCTAATGGTATCATTTCCGCCCGCGCTAGAAATGATACCATTAAAGGCTGTCATGGATGGGCTAGTTTTCGTAACCGAAATCTAATGGCGGGCCGTCTATTTCCTTGCGGATCCATTCCTTGAGTGACCTGTTGAGCGGGTGGACGCCGACTCCGGGGAGATAGCCGTCCTCTTTACACGCCTCAAAAAAGAGATCCTCGGGTACCGGCACCCTGGCAATCTCTTCCGCCCCTTTCATTGTCCTGTCAATCAGAGTCGCCTGATGCGTCTCCTCCCAATCAAAAAGCACGAAGTAAATTGATTCGTCGTTGTGTGAATTGATCCAGTTGTAGTTTTTGTATTCGTACCACCCTGTTCCCCATTCCAGGAACATTTTTACAGCCTTTTCAGGCGTCATGTGCCAGTCGATTGCATTCACCAGTTCACGATCAGCCTTGAGTTCCGCCAAGTTCATCATGGTGTCGCCTCCATAAATTTGTCGATTGTTTGTAGTTGTCGCCTTTAATACAAAGATTCTGCAATAGTCGTGCCAGGTACCGAATGGAATGTCAGCTTGCGGGTGTGGATGGATTATTCTCTTAATATTAAGGTGTTAGCGTGGGGGGGGAGTTGCTGGAAAAATGATCAGCGTATTGATATGATGTCTCATGCAAAATGAGACACTGTTCAATTGTGACACATGTGAGACATGTCCGGATGTAACCGTTAAGAGGGGCACCATATTTTGCAGACTTTTTAAGAATGTAATCGTTCTCAGGCGCTCCATATGGGCGCTAGCAGTTCGGCTCACTATATAAGTAATATGTTAGACGGGCTGATCGCGTTCAGATGGAGCGCCTGAGAACGATTACTGTCCGGATTGATCAATTATGTCAGCCTGAAGGCTTGTGCGAAGTGGCCAGCAGAAAGTCGAGAATGGATCGGCACAGGGGAGAAGCGATTCTTCTTTTGTCTCTGACAAGATAAAAATTGCGGAACATTGGGAGGTTTTTGATTCTCAAGGCCTTGATGGAGCCTGCTTTTAATTCCGTCTTAAGGGCTGTGGACGAGAGGATGGATACGCCAAGGCCTGCCTTTATGCCCTCCATAACTGCAGTTGATGAGCCAAGGCGAGCCGCCGCCTTGAAATCAGTTTCACCTTTTAACCCGGAATCTTTCAGAAAGCTGTCCAGGATTTTCAAGGTTCCGGAGCCTTCTTCTCTAAGAATAAAGGTCTCGTCTAACAGCTCTTTTAGAGAAACTTTCTTTCTTCTTGCCCATTGATGTCCCGCAGGAACCGCCAGGACCAGCTCATCTTTCCATAGTTCATGGTGAACGAGATTTTTATGGGAACTTTTTGCCCCGATAATGCCGAGTTCGAGATTACCCTGCAAGACCTGTCCTTGGATTTCAGTCGTGTCACCAATGGTAAGAACAATTTTGACAAGAGGATATTTTTTTCTGTAGCGACCGATGACGCCCGGGAGAATGTATTCTCCTGGAATAGTGCTGCCTCCGATATGGATATGGCCCTGTTTAAAACCCAGGAAATTTTCCATTTCAAGACAAGCAGTCCTTTTATGATCCAGGAGTAATGTTGCGTGTTTGTACAGGAGTTTTCCGGCTCTGGTAGGCGCCACCTGCCTGCCGAGACGGTCCAGGAGTCTGGCGCCTACAGCCTTTTCCAGTGTGGCAATCCTTTCGCTGACAGAGGCCTGTGCCAGGAAGACCTCGCCGGCTGCCTTTGAAAAGCTGCCCAGGTCGACTACCTTACAGAATATCTCAAGCTGACGAAGGTCAAAATTCACAGAACAGCCTTTTTAAATTCCTCAATTGAATAAAAGCGCCTTTTAATTTTTCCGACATTTATTTCTCCCCTTAGTTCCTTAAATTTTAAACGTGCAAAAAAACAAGAAATTTTTTGATCATTCCAACAAATGCACACAGGTTGAAGGTAGAAGGTTGAAGGGGTGACGAGTTTTTACCTTCAGTCTAAAAGCCTTCAGCCCGAACTGTTTTTGCCATTCCATTTTCCGGTTTTTACGTAAGTTTTGTAGTCTGATATATATATATCAGAAAAGGCGAGAAATGCAGTGACAATGAGCGGGCCGAAGATTATTCCCAAAAAGCCGAACACGCTCAACCCACCGAGTATTGAAAGAAAGACCATAAGCGTATGCATCTTGACCCGTTCGCCGACCATCTTCGGCTTTAGAATATATTCAATGAAAAATGTGATGAATAGATAGAGAACGAAAAGTCCGAATGCCTTCATCACGAATCCTTTGAATAGAAGAATAATAGCGGCAGGCCCTAAGACCAGTCCGATCCCTAAGATCGGCAGAAAGGCCAGAATTCCCATCACCCCTCCCCAGAGCACCGGCGATCCAAGATCGAGAACAGCAAAAATGATGCCCCCGATAACACCCTGGATCAGGCCGCAGATGCCGTTTCCGACCATGACCGCGCCTGATATCTCCCCGAATTTATGGATCAATTGATGTTCCTGAACCTCTGACAAAGGTGAGAGCTTCAGGATATAAGCGAGCAGCCGTTCGTGGTCGATCAGGAGAAAGAAGATGATCAGAATCATGAGGAAAAAGTCGAACATGAAGCCCATGGCGTTTGCTGCCCACAAACCGGTCTGATTGTAAATAAACGGGCCTATCATCTTGGCAAGGTCGACCAAAGGTTGGGTCAGATCGTCGGGGGTTAACGTTATACCGTGCCCTGCAAGATACTCCCGGGCACTTGCAAGCGCCTTGCTGCCCTGAATCGTCTCCTTCGCTTTCATGGTCAAGTCGGCAACATGGCTTGCGCTGAAATAGGTGAGCGCTTCCCGTGACAACGCGATTATGAAAAACATGAGAGGGACAAAGACCAGGAGCACTATCAGAGTGCAGGTGGCAAGGGAAGAAAATGATGGAGAAAATTTTTTACAAAAAAATGAATATACCGGTTTGAAAATGCCTGTGAGCAGGAATGAGATTACAAGGATTGAAAAGAAAGGCCACAGGAGTCTGGCCATCAAGAGTGCTGAAATGAGAAACAGCACCAGAAAATACCTGAAAATAAGTGGCGCCTGAGTCTGGTTTTCCAATGTTTTGAAGTGTAGTTGAAGTTTTCGTAAAAAGGAGACTGATAATTTTCGTAGCCGTTACGATATATTATCCGGTGAGTCGAAAGTTTTTTTAACTTATTTAAACTCATTGTAGAAAAAATACATTAAAAAGGCAAATATCTATTTAGTGCCTTAGGGTCTGGAAAGAAATAACTTGGGTAATTCCGATCCGAAATGTGTTGCAGATTTAGTCGGTTTGATATTCACGAAACCGCAAGCGTAGCAGGGCTACGGTGAGGATTTCGGGGATGTCAA
>JAYEJK010000075.1:0-4765 GCA_034660535.1 Thermodesulfobacteriota bacterium
TCTTCTTTAAATAAGGCCGTTTTCGTAATACCTCATTTTCAAAATATTCCGTATAGTTATATTCCAACATGTCTAAATAATAACTTATTTAAGTTAATGTGTAAATATTTCTTTGTCTCGTCGAACGGCGGGCATAAGGCGCGGCGGCTTTTTGCCGTCGCCCTTAATGCCTTTGATATGCTATCCTTTTATCCATTCAATAAGTTCCCTTGTGCCCTCAAAATCGTTTAAAGTTGCCTCACAACCATTTTGATGCAGTTGAACCTTGAAAGCTGCCCATGCCCTTTCATTTTTACCCCCAATACCTAAATATTCCTCAATAGCTCCTTTCTTCCAAAGCCAGATATTATGATTTAGCAATTTTGCGTGTAAATTTGCGATATGTTCTTCTGCCGCTGGTTCAGAAGCGAGTATTACAAATGCTTCTGCGGGGGTCTTCTCTCCTCCTTTTCTGGGAAATCCATCTTCGGCTAAATTGAAATTATGATTTTGAGCCAAATTAGTAAATAGCGCTCTGCAGGCGTGAATGTCTTCATCATCCTCGTCTAAAAGGCTGCTACTAACGGCACCTCTAAATGCATAATCTAAATCAACGACCGCCTTTGCTGGTATTTCCATTGCTGATAATATATTCAAACATTTAGATGTGTTGCCTGCACCTCCAGGACTTACCAAAGCTGTTTTATCGGCGCTTAATGTTGTATCGTGGATAAGGTGGTAAATTTCAGGCAAAAGCCTCTGTTCCGTCCGCCCTTCAGCAACAACAACGTTGTTTGAAAAAAGAATTTGGCTTGAATTGCTGAGTTCGAAAAGTGTTTGAGTTTGGCTCGGAGCATCTTCAATGACTTCATTTATTGCATCTGCAAGTCGTTTTTCTGAATAAGATTCGTTGTTATCATTTTTACGAATGATAATTGTAGTCCCGATATCTATGGTACTTATCATCAAGGGTGAATGAGTTGTGAAAATAACTTGATAGCCTTCTTGCGACAAGGTCTTTAAAGCCAGACGAACATGCTCAATAGCTTGTGGGTGTAAATAAAGTTCTGGCTCATCTATCAATAGCAATGTCCTGGTTGGATTTTGATTGCCCTCAGACTTTATATCAGCAAGGTAGCGTACTAATGCCATTTGAATAGAACGTTGCGCTCCATGACCGAGTGCTTGAACATCTCTACAAATATCGAGGCCATCTTCGATAATTTTAATTGTTCCGCTTTTAAACAATTCTTTAATTTCCGGGGCTGGCACATGCAGACGAACTTGTAATCCAGGGAAAAGGTCTTTGAGTTTGTTATTTGCATGCAAATCAAAATCATTAAGCTCTTGTGCCCTTTCAGGACCTTCCGCTTCAAGCCGACACTTTATTCCTTCCAAGGCTTCATTTAATGCAACACCATGTGCTTGCTCAATTGGTGCCATAATTTCAGCAATAAGTTTTCCTATTGTTGTGCCTGCTTTCGATTTACCTACATCTTCAGTAGCATTTTCCATAGCACCAATTTCGATGGGTTCAGGGAAAATAGCTTTTATTGCTTGATCTATTCCTGTTGGATTTGGCTCCCAGGCATTATCGGCTTGTTCATCTTCTATTGCAGGGTTACGAATTTCGAGCGAAATATTTTTAGCGGCGCCGCCAGGATTGGGTTGTTTGCGGCGAATGTATAAACAACCGTTATTAAGATAAGGTTCAATACGGTTTCTATGTTTTTCTATTAGATTTTCAAGGATGTCATCTGTAATTCCAACAATTTTCCCCATTACCACAATAGGTTGTGATGGATCGAAAAAGTCTTCCTTTACTAAAACAGATGATTTCAAAAGCCATTTGATTGATTCTAATATGTTGGATTTTCCACCGTTGTTATAGCCAACCAACGGGGTAAAATCGGAAAGTATAAAGTCAATTTCACGACATGACTTATAATTTTCAATTTTCAACTCTGACAGGCCATGCATAGTACCTCCCGTTTTGATTTAAGAGCATATCGTACGCATCACCTGCGCCCAAAGCCAATGATAACTTGGCAAAAGCGAAGTTTAACACAGCCTGCGCAAAAGTAAAAAACGGCTCGGCTTTGGGCGTCAGAGTGAATGCGATTGTTATACGCAATTTCTATATCAGTATTCATGAGGTCCAAGAAAGCGATCCCCATTAAAATGGATCATGTGATCTGGGTTGTCTGCAATCCAGACCTCTGTTTCCCATGCTATATCTGCCGCATTTTTGCGGAACTCGGCCCGGCTCGGAAAGGCAGTTACATATACCCTGCCTACTTTGCAGGTTGCTAAGGCTTCTTCTAACTCAACCCATCTCTTAGGGGATACTGGCCCATGACTTGTTACTGCCTCAATCAAGAATAACCAGTTGCGTTTTTCATCAAAAACCACAACGTCAGGCAGTTTGTCATGTGACATGGGCGGCACTCCGATAGACTCAAGAAACGCACTTTCCAAAATCATGAGTTTACCGCCTTCGTTCCGACTGCTGGCTGTGTCTCCTATATAGAGAAGCCGACCGCCTTCCCCAATAAACCTGGAGCAGAATTCGTGGACTATATCGGCATGTAATTGATTATGCTTCCCTGGGGAAAGTGATATTTCCTTTCCATCAGGTAATGTGATAGGGATTTTTTCTTTATCCAATGTTTTTGCATAAAGAGCTTTTAAGGCGGTTAAATTCTGTTTATACTCCTCAACCTTTCTCATCCATTCCCCCGCTGGGTACTCTCTCAAAACAGCAAGAATTGACTCATTCAGCGAATAGTTATTATCTTTGCTATTTGTAGGACGAGAAGGGTCATCCCGATTCCGATCTACAATTCGGGCTTGCTCAAATTGATGTAATGTCTGGCGGCGGATAGTTTCACGACTATTTGGTTTGTAATCCTGCCTATAGTACTCACGGATGAACTGCATGATATCTACTGTTGGAAGCAGTGGTGATTTTGCGTTACCCCATGAATTTTTCGGTTGAATATCTGATAGAGCTAAAAATACCCATCCTGATCTATCGTTATATTGTGCCTTTGGCATACCAAGAGCTTTTAATATTTCCTTGGACTGTTTTAGCTTCTGCTCTCGCTGTTTTTTTGTACTCATTATATGTCCCGAATATTTAGTGTAGATTGGACAATCTCATCTACTGTTGATTGTTCATAGCCTTTAGCCCTCTGCACTTCCTTTCCTATTGATATAATCTGATCTCTTATTGGCAACTTTAAAAGTCGTATTTCTGTAGCGTTAACTTGGGTATTCCCGGATATGGACCGGAAATAACGATCCATGAATGTAGAATTAAACAACGCAGCCAACCCAAATGCTTCTGGAATATCCATATCTTCACCTTTTACTCCAATATAGTTCAAATGATTTTCTAATCCAATCAGATGATCTTTGAATTGTTTAGAATCATGGATACCTGCGACGAGACGACGCTTTTCATCTTTAGAGCTGAACCGCTTTAGAATTACATAAACTTTGTTACTACGGGTGTGTTTCTCGTGTCCTTTTTTCAAAATAAAATGCGCGTCCTTCCAGTGTTTTCCTGTCCATTCTATGCGGAACGCCTTAACATTGTGCATTCGTAACAGAGGAATGCTATTTTTTTGGGCATTTGCTGTAATAAATTCTCTTGTGCGAAATTCCACCACAGGGCCAGTGGAAATATAGTAATTGTTTTCTTCAAAGCTGCTGGGCCAATCTTCAACTAACCTCAGGATATGACTGTCTGTCGCACTCTCTGGAATCCGAATAATGTTATGTTGATTACTTCCATCAATAATCAGTTCTTGCGGATAGCGGACTACCTCAGATTCCGCCAAGTCTTCTGAGCAAGTGCTTGACCATATTTCTATATTTGGTTGCTGTCCACTTTTTACGAACTTACAAATAATATTTTCTTGTAGAACCCCCATATTTTTGAAAAGCCGGTTTCTGGATCGAAAGATATGCGCTCGTTCTAAGCTCATCTGTGACTGGAGATAGCTACGGAAGCCTTTGAAATATAGGCCATTTGTAAAACTACGTGGAACAATAGCTACCATTTGCCCACCTGACACTAGGCATGACGATACAACCGCCATAAAGGATGCGTAAATATTGGGATTTCCTTTAAACAGATCGGAGGTTGCTCCACTATATACGGAGTCTTTAGAGTTATACTTGAAATATGGTGGATTGATTACTGAAATATGAAAATCACGTTCGTGTTTATCTGGCCTCGACAAAACAAAATCCTCATTTAGAATTTCATATGAAAATTTTCCGCTCTTTTTGATAAATATTCTAACCAATTGATCCATGTTTTCTTCGAGTGCTGTTAATATATCTTTGTCTATCTCGAAAAGAACTGCATGGACTCGACGGTTTCCTATCTCTAAGCAGCGGCGAGCTGCAGATGTTGTAAGAATTCCTTCTCCTGCACCAGCATCAAGAATTTTTACCAACTCAGCGTTATCAATGGAGTGGAGCATTGATGCCATATAATCGGCTGTTTTGGACTCCGTAAAAAACTGTCCTATTTCTTTGCTTTGCGATCTGGACTTGAGATCAAATAAGCTAAGTTGTTCTGCGGCATTAATATTCAGCACAATGTCAAATTCCTATCCATTTCATTATCTGTACTATATGGGCGGTGCAGCAATTCTCATTATGACTTTAGCTCAACTTCATAAGGGTGGCCCCTGACATTTTTAGACTCCATCAAATTTTGCTGCAAATCGATAACTGTCGAATATTATAAGATATCTTTTCTATAGACAGC
>JAYEJK010000076.1:0-4763 GCA_034660535.1 Thermodesulfobacteriota bacterium
TTTGACATCCCCGAAATCCTCACCGTAGCCCTGCTACGCTTGCGGTTTCGTGAATATCAAACCGACTAAATCTGCAACACATTTCGGATCGGAATTACCCAAGTTATTTCTTTCCAGACCCTAAGATAATGTTTTTTCGCTAAAATCAATAAATTATAGCAATATTTTTTTATTTTAACCGGAAAAAAAACCTTATTTCAAGTCCGCTTTCCAGGACTTGGGTATTCTATGAACGGTTACCGTGGATGTTCACCTTTGCAACTCTGACCGGGTTTGATATTGGTTGATTTACCCCTCGGAAGTGTTAATATCATTTTAACATATAAAAAATCCAATGAACGAACATGTGACTATCAAAGGAGTCTAGGCCTGTGTTTAGCTTTTTCAGAAAGAGAAGGGAACAAAAGGCCTTGAGAGAAGAAAATGAAAAGGCGCTTTTTATAAAACACTTCAAGGCCTTTCGACAAGTCCTTACAAGCAACAACGAAGTGCTGATGACCATGGCCGATATGCAGGAAAAGGCAAGTGGTGACTTTGTCTTTGACAGGGCCTATGTCCTCTCTTCCTATCAGGCTATGTCCGATGGGGTTAAGAGAATAATCGACAACCTGAATGTCCTGGGAGATGATAAATACAAGGGTCTGATTATTCCATTTCAGAAGACTGATGAGGCGATCCGAAAGCAGTTTGTCGCCAGGACGGCCATTCCCAAGACCGATCCGGTACTTCAACTAAAGGAACTCGGAAAAAAGAGCGTGGCCTCGGCCGGCGGCAAGCTTGCCCACATGGCCGAGCTTGCCAATGCCCTGGGCCTTCCTGTTCCCCCCGGGTTCGTGGTAACAACCTGTGCCTACCAGACCTTTGCCCGCCATAACCAGATCCAGGACGTATTAAATGAAAAAACGAACAAGCTTGACATCCGCAATTATGACGAACTGACATCCGCAAGCCACGAAATGCAGGAAATGGTTAAAAACGGACAAATACCGCAAGAGATTGAAAGGGCCATCCTTGATGCATACAGGGCCTTGTGTCAAGAGGCTGGGGAGGAGAACCTGAGGGTGTCTGTTCGGAGCAGCGCAATCCACGAAGACATGATAGCCAGTTTTGCAGGCCAGTATGAAACCGCCCTGAATGTTCCTGCCGAGGATATCCTGACCCAATACAAAAATATCCTATCCAGCCAGTTTACGCCTCGAGCCCTCTTCTATTACAAGGACAAGGGGTTCCATGTCGAAGAAATGGCCATGGCCGTGGGTGTGATTGCCATGGTACAGGCCAGGGCCAGCGGTATCTTGTACTCCCGTGATCCCGGGAACCCGCAGACAAACGCGATATTGCTCAATGCAGTGTGGGGGCTCGGGGAATATGCAGTGGAAGGCGTGGTGCCCGCAAATAACTACATGGTTTCCGGAGACGAGGCAAGAAAGATCACAATCGAAGAGACGGGATTGCAGGAAGTTATGCTGATCGGGGGGGCGGAAGGTGACACAGAGGAAGTCCCGGTACCCGAAGAATTGCTCGGAAAACCCTGCCTGAGCGATGAACAGATATATGAGCTTGCCTCCTGTGCACGTAAGGTGGAGGCCTATTTCGGGCAACCCCAGGATATGGAATGGGCCATGGATCAAAAGGGTCGATTGTATCTCCTCCAGTCCCGGTCGCTGCGTGTGGCCTCTCCTGGAGCCCCGGTCGATGAGAAACGGTTGGCGGCGACCAAGGGACACAAAATTCTCCTGGACAAGGGAACCATTGCCTGCCGCGGCGTTGGGGCAGGTCCCGTCCATATCGTCAACCATGAAGAGGATCTGGCGGATTTTCCCGACAACGGCGTGCTGGTTGTGAGACATACTCACCCTGAGTTTGCAGTGGCGCTTCAAAAAGCATCTGCTGTTGTTTCAGACATAGGAACCGTCCTGGGGCACCTGGCTACGGTAGCCAGAGAGTACAAAGTGCCTGCCATTCTTAATACTGAAAACGCCACCAAAATCCTCAAAAACGGCATGCATGTGACCGTAGATGCGGTCTATGCCAATATCTACGAAGGGGTTATAGAAGAATTATTGATGAAAAAAGATAGTGACGACACCTTTAAATCGTCTCCTGTTTTAAAACAACTCCGAGAGATATTGCAAATAATAATCCCCTTGAACCTGACGGATCCCCGTGGCCCGAATTTCAGTCCTGCAGGATGCAAGACGCTTCACGATATTACAAGGTATGCCCATGAAGTCTCTCTGCGGGCCATGTTTGATCTCAGCAGGGTAAGTCGTTTTGCTGACGGATTAACCAAACAATTGGTCTGCGAAGTGCCTATGCAGTGGTGGGTTCTTGACCTGGAAGATGGTATTAAAAAAGGCGTGACAGGGAAAAAAATCAGATATGAAGAGATTGAATCCATCCCTATGCGGGCACTGTGGGAAGGTATGACGGCCATACCGTGGAAAGGCCCCCCGGCTGTGGATGCCAAAGGTTTCCTTGCTGTTATGTTATCGGCCTCCACGGATCCCAGCATGGAGCCTGCGGTCGGGAAAGGGTTTGCCGAAAAAAATTATATCATCATCTCAAAGCACTTTTGCAACATGAGCAGCCGGCTTGGGTTTCACTTTTCAACCACAGAGGCGTATGTAGCCGACAATCCTGATGAAAATTATATAAGCTTTATCTTCAAAGGCGGCGCGGCCGCTGCTGACAGAAAGGTGAGAAGGGTTCGCCTGGTCGAAAAACTGCTGCAACAGTTTGATTTCAGAATCGATGTCAAGGACGATTCACTCTTTGCCCGTCTGCAGGGCTATGATCAGGATTATACAAATGAACGTCTAAGGATATTAGGACACATCATAATCCACACAAGACAACTCGACATGGGCATGTCAAGTGTAGCCAGGGCTAACTGGTATTATGAAGACATATTAAAAGGAATCAGGTCGTTCGTGAACATGCCGCATTAAGGGTCTGGAAAGAAATAACTTGGATTTTCCGTTTCCGAACTGTATCACACCTTTAGCCGGTTTGACATCCCCGAAATCCTCACCGTAGCCCTGCTACGCTTGCGGTTTCGTGAATATCAAACCGACTAAATCTGCAACACATTTCGGATCGGAATTACCCAAGTTATTTCTTTCCAGACCCTAAGGCGCCAGGCGCTCAAAATTGGAAAATATTTCATGAAAAAATACTTTAAATACTTTTCTCAAAAACAAGGCCTCCGGCTTGTGACCATTGTCATTCTGGTTCTCCTGGCCGTTGCGGTCATACACACCCTGTACGTAAACAAATCTATAACACAGTATGCATTTGTTGCCGCAGTGGTTATTGCATTGGCAACCTTTTTCGTTGCAAACGAAAAGGCTTGGCGGCAAATCCTTGATAAGGAGATAAAAGAAAAGACCAAAGACCTTGAGGAGTATATTTATAAACTAAAATGTTCCGAGGAAAGATGCTACTCTCTCGTAGACTCGGCCGATGACTTGATCTATACGATAGGCAGAGATTGTGATGTCTTGTCCGTCAATCAATATGGCAGTGGACTTATGGGACAACTGCCTAAAGACATCATCGGCAGAAATATACATGATTTTATTGAATATGAAAGCGATAATGGCGTCCGTTCGATTGTTGAAAAAATTTTCGCAACCTCGAACACTGTTCTGCGGGAAGAGAAGGTGAGGGTCGGGGAAAGGGGCTATTGGCTCGACACAAAATACAGGGCTATGCGGATAGACCAGGACGAGGTAAATGCGGTGCTGGTGATATCACGGGATATCACGGAACAGAAAAGGCTGGAAGAACAGCTCTTTCACACGGAAAAACTGGCATCTCTGGGGTCTCTTTCGGCCGGCGTTGCCCATGAAATAAATAACCCGATTGCCATTATCCTGGGGTTTACGGAAATATTACTGGAAAAGACGTCTAAAAATTCCAAAGAGTATGAAATTCTCGAGACCATTGAAAGGCAGGGAAACAACTGTAAGAGGATCGTTGAAAATCTCCTTGCTTTTGCCAGGATTCCCAAAAAAACCACCACAGTGACTGATGTGGTTGACGACCTTCAAAATGTCGTTAATGTGGTTATGAATACCATGCTGACCAAAAGCATAGACCTCAAAACCAATATAGAAGAAACCCTCCCCACGGTAAAAGCGGACGGCCGGCAACTTGAACAGGTATTTATGAACATTATTAACAATGCGGTGGCAGCTATGAAGAAAGGAGGAATCCTGATCATCTCGGCACACAGCACTAATGATAATATGGTCGATATATCCTTCAGTGATACAGGCCACGGCATACCTCCGGAGAATATGGATAAGATATTTAAACCGTTCTTTACCACCAAGGGAGAGGGAACAGGGCTGGGTCTTTCCGTGAGCTACGACATTGTGAAAAAATTTGGAGGGGATATTCTGGTCAAAAGCCAAATCAAAGAGAAAGGTAAAGAGTCCGGGACGACCTATACCGTGTTGCTGCCCGTGGCCGATGGGGAAAATTGAGAATCAGGCGCTTTATCCGAAACACACACGCAAAAACGTGCATGTTGTGAGTTGCTCAATAAAGTAAGAGTCCTTAATGAAGCTAATTGCTAAAGGCTAAGGGCTAATAGCTCCGGCTCTGCCGGCTTAGTAATTGAATAATCACTGATTATAACGGATTTGGGGGAGGAAAGCCTTGCACCATTTTTTGTAACTGCCTGATGGGTGGCATGGACAAACTTGTTTGTCCGTGCAAAAAACGTCAATGCAAAGTGAGGAAAGAATTATCCG
>JAYEJK010000077.1:0-4730 GCA_034660535.1 Thermodesulfobacteriota bacterium
TTTGACATCCCCGAAATCCTCACCGTAGCCCTGCTACGCTTGCGGTTTCGTGAATATCAAACCGACTAAATCTGCAACACATTTCGGATCGGAATTACCCAAGTTATTTCTTTCCAGACCCTTACTCGAAAATTCTTTCATACAGCCTCCAATAGGATTCGTGCGTTTTTGTCCAGCCGGTTCGGGCAAAATTTTCAATGGAGTCAAATGAGGAGTAGAGGGCAGGGACCACTGCCAGGGTCAGGCCCGTGGCCAGCATGAGTCCGAAGATCACGGCCATTGCCATGGAGCGCCAGTACTGGCTTGATTCGCTCATCCATGATATCTCCATAACGTGAAAGTCATATGAGATGCCGGTGACCATGGGGATCAGGCCCAGGGTTGTTGTGATTGCGGTCAGGAGAACGGGGCGCAGCCTTGTGCAGCCCGCGGCCACCACGGCGTCCCGGCAAGTCATCCCGCGGTCGCGGAGCTGGTTGATGTAATCGATGAGCACGATTCCGTTATTTACCACCACGCCGGCGAGTGAGATGATTCCAACGCCGGTCATAATAATCCCGAAGCTCATATTGAATATGGCCAGGCCCAGGAATGCGCCGCCAAGGGAAAGTATTACAGCGGTCATGATTATGAGCGGCCGGCCGATGGAATTAAACTGGGTGATCAGGACAAGAGAGACCAGAAAGACCGCGACCATGAAGGCTTTTTTGAGGAAATCCTCCGACTCCTGCTGATGCTCCTGCTCCCCTGTGAGTTGAACCCTGTAGCCCGGCGGAAGATCCATTGTTTTAAGATATTCGTCAATCCGTTCTCTCACCACGGCGGCAGGGATTTTTCCCTCATCCACATTGGCTTTAACCGTGATCACACGCTCATTATCGATTCGGATGATGCTGCCCAGGCTGCCCGTATATTCGAAATCGGCCAGGGTTGAAAGCGGAATCAGCCGCCCATCGGGACTTGCAATAAGGAGATTTTTGAGTGTGTCCGTGTTCCTTCTGTTTTCAGGCGGAAGCTGCACTGTAATGTCATAATCTTCATCTTCCTCACGGTATGTTGAGACCTCTACTCCGTTATAGGCATTTTTCAATGCCTTGCCTACACCGGCGGAGGAGAGTCCTAAAAGGGCGGCCTTTTGTCGGTCTATCTTGAGCCTGATCGTTGGCGAACCTTGCTCAAAGTCATCCTGAATGTCATAGATTCCCGGGACCTGGGCAGCTTTTTCCTTGATCGCCTGGGCCAGCCGGTTGAGAATGGAGAAATCTTCACCGGATATCTCAATATTTACCGGCGGCCCGGTAGGCGGGCCTGCATCTGCCTCCTTGATGGTAATTTTTGCGCCGGCAATCCGTGCGATCCTCTCATGAATTTTTTCAACGGTTCTTTTTGAGGGATGTGGTCTATCGTTAAAATCAATGAACTGCACTCCGACATGGCTGGGCGTATTGCCGCTGAATATGGCCGAAGCGCCTTCTGAAACCGATACTGCCGTGGAATAAACGTTTTCAATATTATCAAGATTGCTGACACTTAAATACTCTGTGCCGTCCTTCATCCGGTGTTCTTTTAAGTTGAGTGATTTTTCGTATTTTTTAATGTCAATGTAGTCGTAGTCTTGGCCTGAGGCCACATCACGGTCGCAGACAGCCATTTCAACCTGTTTGGCGATTCTGTCGCAGAGCGCAAGGTCGGCCCCTTCCGGCATATCCATGTTGACGTACATAAAGGACGGGTCCAGGTCGGGAAAGAATTCCAACGGCCTTTCGAGGCCCACTCTCAAAATCCACGCTTCAAAGATGAGTGCGATCAGGCAGAAAGAGATAAAGAGCATCGCGAATCGGTGAGCTAAGACCATTTCCAGAAATCGCTTGTAACTCCTTAGAATAACGCCTTTTACCTCAACCGGCCTTTCGCACATCTCCTCCAAGGATTCGCCATGTTTTTCATCTTCGGACTGAAAATCCCTTTTTCCCTCTTTGAGCAGAAGAGACGCAAGGGCCGGATTGATGACCATGGCGACAAACAGGCTCGATGAGAGGGTTATGATTAATGTGATCGGGAGATATTTCATGAACTCACCCATAATGCCGGGCCAGAATATCATGGGGAAAAAGGCCGCCAGGGTGGTTACGGTTGAACCGATTACAGGATAAGCCACCTCGCTCGTGGCCCGCATTGCAGCCTGAACGCGGTCCACTCCCTGGGAAGTGAAACGGTAGATGTTCTCGATGATTACGATTGCATTATCAACGAGCATGCCCAAGGCAAGGGTCAGGCTGAAAAGCACGACCATGTTAAGGGTTATTCCCATGACGTGGAGCACAATAAAGCTTAAGAACATGGAAAAGGGGATGGCAAGGCTCACAAGAACCGCATTCCGGAGTCCCAGCGCCAAGAACAGTACCATAACAACCAGGACAAGGCCTGTCATGAGGTTGTTTTCCAGGTCAGCCACCATGAGCCGGATTTCCTCGGCCTTGTCCATAACCTTGGTGATTTTCGTTCCCTTCGGCCATGTCGGCTCAAGTCGGGCAAGGAGTGTGTCTATTTGATCCGTGATCTTGATGATGTTTTCCCCGGCCCTTTTTTTGACCGAGATGTTTACGGCATTCCTGCCGTCTATCCTGGATCGGCTGGTTTCCTCCTTGAATCCGTCCGAAACAAGGGCTACATCGGAGAGGAAGATGGGGTGGCCGTCCCGAGAGCCTACAAGCAAATGAAAAAAGTCATCCGGGGTTTTCAACTCCCCCGGAGTGCGCAGCTTGAAGCGGCCGTCCCCCATGCGCATGGCGCCTCCGGAGACGTTTTTGTTTTCCCGGCGGAGCCTGTCTTCGACTTCCTGGGGGGAGAGTCCGAAGTAGGCGAGTTTTTCGGGTATGAATTCCACCCTGATTTCCCGTTCACGGCCGCCGGTCACTTCAACTTCCAGGACGCCCGTTACGGTCTCGATCTCGTCTGCCAGGTCGTCTGCAATTTGCTTAAGCCTGGCATGGTCCACGGTTCCGCTTAACGAAAAGACCACTATCGGCATTTCCGAAAAATTAACCTCATAGACCACAGGGTCATCTTCCAGGTCCGAAGGAAGGTCTGAGTTCGCCTCGTCCACCTTGTCCTTCACCTTCTGAAGGGCATAGTCAATGTCGGTTTCAGTAGTGAATTCAATGCTTATGGAACTCAATCCTTCCGAGGAAACGGATTTGATCTCTTTTACGTCTTCAAGGCCTGTCAGTTTTTTTTCAATGGGGATCGTGACCGAGGTCTCTATATCGGGCGGGGAGACGCCCCGGTAGGTGGTGGAAATGAAGACAAAGGGGATCGTGATATCCGGTTCGTTTTCCCTGGGCAGTTCAAAATAAGAAAAGAGACCGGCGACTATGATTATCATGGCCAGAACGACCACGCCTGTCCGTTTTTTTATGGCAGTGTCGCTGATAATCAATGGGTGACATCCTCTGGGTCTGTCACGTTCCGTACCACTCTTACGGACTGGCTCTCTTCAACATTTCTATGTCCCACGATGATGACCCGGTCGCCCCGGTTCAATCCGGAAAAAATTTGAATCTTCCATCCTTCCATGATGCCGGTTGTCACAGGCCGTTTCCGGGCAGTCTCATTCTCGACCACATAAACGAATTTTTCGTTGTCTTGTGTGATTACGGTGAAGAGCGGGACCCCGTAAGTATTGTCAAAAATCTTTTTGACAACCCGGGTGCGGGCAAACATTCCCGGAAGGATGTCGCCGGATGGATTCGGAATTGCAAGCCTTAAGGTGTAGACCATGGCAAGAGATGCGGGTTTGCTGGAAAGAAATATCTTTTTGCCTGTGACTTCACGATCCCCCAGGGCGGCAAGGATGACCTTGCATTGCTCCACATCTCGAACAGATGACACATCCTGCTCAGGGATTGCAACCTCGACCTTGAGCCTGTCGATTTTAAGGATTTCCGCAACCGGGTCTCCGTGGTCCAGGAGTTCGCCTTCTATTGCCGGAAGCGAATTTACAACACCGGCCATGGGCGCTCTGATTGTGCACCGTTTGAGTTTCAGTTTTGCGTCATCAAGTGATGCATTCAGTTCTTTTAGGGTAGCCAGGGCCTCGTCGATCCGGGCCTGTGTAATGGCAGCCTGACCGCTTAAGTTTTTTAGACGATTGTAATTAATTTCGGCAAGTTCCTGCCCGGCCTCGATGGAGCGGATCTTGATCTTGTAATCGCTCTTGTCAATCTCTATAAGGGCCTCTCCCTTTGTAACCGTATCTCCTTCTTTTACTCGGACGGCAGTAATTCTACCCGGCGCTTCGCAACTGACGGTCAGGTCGTCCCATGCATGCACCATAGAAGGCAGGTCAATGAGATCCACCATCCTCATTGGAACCATAGTCTGGGTCACAACATTAACCGGCGGCGGAGGTGTCTGCCCGGCAGCGGCCTTTTCCGCAGCAAGCCTGTCCGCCTTGTGTTTGATTGACACATATCCAAATACGACAAGGAGTGCGGCCAGAATGCATAAAAAGAGTGAGGGTAAATAGCTCCAGACAACGCGAGAGAATCTATTATGTTTTTCCAGGGTTGGATTCATGAGTAAAGGTGGAGGGCGTTCAAGGAGTCTTAGGGCTCAAGTAAAAATAACTTGTACATCTTCCATCTCATCTTCAGGCCGTTTTGGGCCGATTGTGAGGTTACAAAATCCTCAAATTAGCGCTGCTAGTCCTGCGGTTTTGTAACCTCACA
>JAYEJK010000078.1:0-4721 GCA_034660535.1 Thermodesulfobacteriota bacterium
CTCGGTATTGATCGTTCATTCGCTCTTGTCACTCTTCACAGGCCATCTAATGTGGATTCGCAAAAGACATTAGCCTCTCTGGTTGAATGTATGAAAACTCTTTCCGATAATGTGCTACTTGTTTTTCGTAAATATTCGGGTACGTATGGAAAACTTTAAAAAACCAAGGAATGTAAATGTTTGGCAGTGCTTCATATGCACGCGATCAGGCTGGAGAACTATAGTTGGCTATGTGAACCAGCCTGATCGTGTGCAGATGGAGTGCTGCCGAATATTTACCAAGGAATCGAAGAATTTCCAGGCGATCAAGAAGAAAAGGGGCGTAGTGTGAGCCGAGTTTTTTAACAATAAGGGCATCCAGGCTTGTAAGGTCAGTAGCATCTTGAACGTAATCCGCATTGACTGATCTTGACAGATCAATAAAAATTCGGCAAGATAAGCTCCATCCTGCCCCGTGATACCTGTTATTAAAGCTCGTTTCGTCATTACAATACCCTTTTCGTCTTCAAACGTTTCTCTTCAACTTCAGTCTCAAGTCAAGCACGTATATCTATAAATCTTTTCAATTAATAAATCATTTCCATTATGTAATTTTCCTGTTAGTTCACTTAGAAAAACTCCATTCCCCGGTATAAGCAGAATTGGTTAGCAACACAAAAATAACATGCATTTCATTGAACACTTTAATCTGTCCAGGGCGATTCAATCCATATCGCCCGTTGAATCGGCTCCGGGATTAAGTACAATACCTATGATATTGTTATTTCTAGTCCTGATGGGCATTGGTGTGAGATATCTTAAAAATATTACCAAAATTTAACACAAATCAAACATTCCTTTAACTTTCTTTTGTTTCATACTCTTCACTGCTTCATTCCAATCGATATTATAACAACTGAAATTTTGTAACCGTTCAGTCCCCCTCCCAAAACTCTGAACCTCAAGACGAAAAATCAAGGAGTTATGATCAGGTTAGGCAAAAAATAGAAGGGGGGTCTGAACGGTTACGAAATTTTGGCGTTAACATATTTCTATAATTGAGTTTTGAACCTCTCACATGCTCTATAACGGAATACTGATTTGCCAAATCTGAAGCCGTTTGGAAAAAATATACATATCAGGAAATTATCTTATTGTAAATACTCATAATGAGGAAAATATATGCAAGTTAAGTTGAATCGTTTTATAATTGCCGGCGTTATTTTTGCTCTTTTATTTTCTGGAACGGGAATAGGAATAGCTAGCGCTTTCTGGGGAAAAGACAAAAAGGAAAGAAAAAAGATTGAAGCAATAAAGACAAAGAAAAATACTTCGGAAAATCAAGATGAAGACAAGTTCGTGCAACTTGCTAGTCTTGAAGAGTCATTTCTGAACAGTGTGCGTCGGCGGAGAGCGTTTGCAGTCAATATACTGAATCTACAAACCCAATTAAGTAAAACTGACAAAGAGAAAGAGAAAAGCGAAATTGAGGATCAAATCAAACAAATTCGCAAAGAACTTGATATCCTGAATGTGGCTATGGATGTAATATTTCATCCCATGCAACCACGACAATATGAATATAACCCCGTTACATCGACCGTTTATGTGAAGGTGGGAAATGTTGAGCAGGTGTTCATTCGGGCGGTTCAGCTGCGCGACATGCTTCTCAAAGCAATTCAGAAGCAGGAGAAAAAACATGGCGAGGTGAAAAAGGATGAGGAGAAAACGGAATTGCAGAAGAAAATCGATAGCCTCAAACGTCAATACCAGACTGTTGTCGCATCCTTACAAATAGTTTTTGATGTCATACCCCAACGCAACTACCTGTATAATCCTAAAGATTCAACTCTCTACCTAAAAGTCACGGAAAAAGAAGCAAAACAGATTCAAGAGAAGATAGACAAGATGAGTCAGCAGGCTTCGGATACAGACAGTGCCGGAAATTAACCTATTTCTAACCATATTCTAATTGTTTTTAATCATGAGTCGGCCATATCGCCATATTAAATGCTTTCTCAAAACCATCTGTCTTGATGCAAGCTGATCTGATAGCTGAACACTGTTTAATCCTCAGATAAGGTAATCCCTATGAATCAAAAATGGCTACTTGTTGCCATACTATCTTGTATATTATACGGCTGCGGAGTATTGGAAGAATTGTCCGACTCTATTGTCGACATATCAACATCTGTAGGCGGAACACTTTCCGAGCCGTTTGTAAAGGGTGATGAAGTTGAAAGTACTGATTTTGAGGAATATGTTGCGGGTGGGCCGACTCTCATTGCCTCATATGGCGAACAGGCTTTTGTCTGGTTATTTCAAGGACGTATTTTTGTGTTGGGAAGCAGAGAAACAAGTGAAGAGTTTTTGAAATACCAATACCTGCCTTACTACAAAAAAGTCGCAGGTGCCGGACCCAATGGCGAAGACGTTCTCTTCGAGGATGACAAAGAGGATTCTGCTCTTTTTGATCGTCTTCTTGACCGCTATCTCAATGGTCCCTTCCTACTGGAATCATGGGGTCATGAGTGTTTTGTGTGGGGCTATAAGGGGGATCTTTACCTTCTCGGCAGCCTGGAAACCAGTACAGTATTTGGTTCACAGAAGCGACTGCCCGTGACTACAAGTGTGGCTTTTGCCGGCCCTCATGGTGAGAACGTCATTGTTGAGACAGATCCTCGAGACCCTGGTTTAAGTGACCGGTTGCTCAAGCGTCTGAGGATGGGGCCTTACTTGCTGGATTCCTACGAAGATTCCTATTTTGTGTGGCTTTTTAAAGACAGATTCTATGTTTTCGGTGATCCTGAAACCAGCAGGCGCTTTAAAAACAATCCGTTTTTTGAGGAAAGCCGACTTATTTTGGGGGCTGGACCAGGTGGAAAAGCTGTTGTTATTGAAGAGAGTAACGACGATTTATCGATGTCGGCACGCCTGTCAGAACGATTTATAAATGGACCCTACCTGCTTGAAACAGAAGGAAGTGACTATCATGTATGGAAATACAATGGTAGAATATATGTGATCGGTAATCCAACAGCGAGTGCTTTTTTTCAGTCTCGTCACGATTTGCCGAATTATCGGAATTATCAGGGTGCCGGTCTTCATGGTGAAACAGTCGTCGTTGAGGTCGATCCCAGCGATCCGGACATGGCTGATCGTCTTTATGCGCGCTATTCAAACAAACCCATTTCTCAAATTGACTGGAGGGCAAAGATTCTTGGGTATTTTAAGGAACAGGCTCCATTGATTGGTGAAGCAACTGTACAGGCATTTTCAGATAAAGAGAAATGGCAGGAGATTACAGAGACTATATC
Organism: Thermodesulfobacteriota bacterium; assembly: GCA_034660535.1. Taxonomy (GTDB): domain Bacteria; phylum Desulfobacterota; class Desulfobulbia; order Desulfobulbales; family DAOVYS01; genus DAOVYS01. The sequence continues at coordinate 3,297 of JAYEJK010000078.1, forward strand.
ACAGAGTATCGTTTCATCAGAGCCTCCTGCGGAATCAGCCCCTGATGTTGATTTACCAGAAGATCCAATACTCCTCGATTCATGGGGGGATAAATACTTCGTATGGTTGTACCAGAATCGTCTTTATGTGCTTGGCTCTCCGGTGGCAAGTTCAGAATTTGAGTCCCGCCTCGGAATTCCCAATAGTAAGGTATTGTCAAATGCCGGCCCCAAAAGTGAGACGGTTGTTTTTGAACATGACCCAAAGAATCCGGAACTCACGGAATACCTGCAGCAGACCTTTCTGGCCTGGTCACATTTTCTTGAGTATTAAGTTTTATCAGACATGCATGTGTATCGCATATGTATTAAAAAGTTTCCAGGAGTATAACAAATGAAAACGCATGTCCTCGTTATAGAAGATGAAGTGGATATTCTTGATCTTGTTAAATTCAACCTTGAAAAGGAGGGATTCAAGGTGAGCGGGGCACTTAACGGAGAAATTGGTTTAGAGAGCGCTCGCGGAACACTTCCTGACCTTGTGATACTGGATCTCATGCTGCCAGGTGTCCACGGGCTTGAAGTCTGCAGAATTCTCAAGAATGATCTGATGACCAGACATATACCTATTGTGATGCTGACTGCAAAAGGAGAGAACGTAGAAATTGTAACTGGTTTGAACGCAGGGGCTGATGATTACATCACAAAACCGTTCAGTCCACGTGTCATGTTGGCCAGAATACATGCTGTTTTGCGAAGAAGTGTCAGCGAAGAAAGTGCGCCAAGCAGTCTTCCGAGCAAGAGCGAAGGCAAGCCTCTTATCAGAAATGAAATAACCATCCATCCAGGCCGACATGAAGTCATAATCAATGGCAAGATTATTCAATTAACCGCAACTGAATTTCGAATTTTGTATTTTCTGGCAGCTCATCCCGGTTGGGTTAAAACGCGTGACCAGATAGTATCTGAAGTCCATTCCGAAGATTACCATGTGACCCGCAGAGCCATTGACGTTCAAATTGTTGGACTTCGCAAGAAGCTCGGATCGAGCGGCAAGAACATTGAAACGGTTCGGGGAGTTGGATACAGATTCAAAGACTGAAGATCATTTATGACCAGTTCCATCTCATGTTGTCTCGGTTGGAAAAAGAAGATGAGGAAAACAGGGTCGTACTTGCTCCGGACAACGTCAAACCATCTTTGAGCGCTGCGGTTGATGCGTCCAGTGCCAGGGTTGCCTCAAATGCAATCACGCCGGGCTTTGAATGCTAAGACGACCTCATGGCTACGATCAATCCGCCCCTGCTGGAACAGGCCATAATAAATCCTGATTATAACGGATTTGGGGGAGGAAAGCCTTGCACCATTTTTTGTAACTGCCTGATGGGTGGCATGGACAAACTTGTTTGTCCGTGCAAAAAACGTCAATGCAAAGTGAGGAAAGAA
>JAYEJK010000079.1:0-17195 GCA_034660535.1 Thermodesulfobacteriota bacterium
ATGGCAAAGGAGAAATTTGAACGAACAAAACCGCATGCGAATATTGGAACTATAGGTCATATTGACCATGGTAAGACCACGTTGACCGCGGCAATAACCCGGGTATTGTCCTATAAGGGATTGGCGGAATTCACGGCGTTTGACGACATCGACAAGGCGCCTGAAGAAAAGGAGCGTGGAATTACAATCGCAACAGCACATGTGGAATATGAGACGGGAAACCGTCATTATGCGCATGTGGACTGTCCAGGTCATGCGGACTATATCAAGAACATGATCACCGGAGCCGCCCAGATGGACGGCGCCATCCTGGTTGTGGGCGCAGACGACGGCGCCATGCCTCAGACCCGTGAGCATATCCTTCTGGCCCGTCAGGTAGGTGTTCCCTCAATAGTCGTATTTTTAAATAAATGCGACATGGTTGACGACGAAGAACTTATCGAGCTGGTAGACATGGAGCTTCGGGAACTCTTAAGCGCATACGATTTTCCCGGCGACGACACTCCGATCATTACCGGAAGCGCTTTAAAGGCGCTTGAGAATCCGGAAGACGAGGAAGCCAACAAGTGCATTTTTGAGTTGATGGATGCTGTAGACTCTTTCATTCCTCAGCCTGAGCGTGATATAGACAAGCCGTTTCTGATGCCGGTGGAGGACGTTTTTTCCATTTCAGGCCGGGGCACGGTTGCAACGGGCAGGATAGAGCGGGGTGTTATAAAGGTAGGCGAAGAGGTTGAGATCGTAGGGATCAAGGATACCGAGAAGACTACGGTAACAGGAGTCGAGATGTTCCGTAAGATCCTGGACCGGGGCGAGGCAGGCGATAATGTGGGCGCTTTACTTCGCGGAGTCAAGCGTGAAGATATAGAGCGGGGCCAGGTGCTGGCCAAGCCGGGAAGCATCACGCCGCACACGAAGTTCAAGGCTGAGTGCTACATCCTGACACAGAAAGAAGGCGGACGTCATACCCCGTTTTTTAACGGTTATCGTCCCCAGTTCTATTTTCGTACAACAGACGTTACGGGCATAGTAACGCTTCCGGACGGAGTAGAGATGGTAATGCCCGGCGATAACGTGACCATAGAAGGCGCGCTGATCACGCCGATCGCCATGGAGAAGGAACTTCGTTTTGCAATACGCGAAGGCGGACGTACAGTAGGCGCCGGCGTGATTAACGAAATTATTGAATAAGGAAACTGTTCCTAAGTGGAGTTGTTGTGATACAGACACAAAAAATTCGTATCAGGCTGAAAGGGTATGACCACAATCTTCTGGACCAGTCGACCAGCGAGATAGTCGAAACGGCCAGACGTACCGGAGCTACAGTGGCAGGACCGATTCCGCTGCCGACATCAATCAATAAGTACTGTGTGCTCAGGTCGCCGCATGTGGATAAAAAATCCAGAGAGCAGTTTGAGATGAGAACGCACCGGCGTCTTCTTGATATCCTGGAACCTACACAGCAGACCATCGATGCCTTGATGAAGCTGGAGCTTTCCGCAGGCGTGAATGTGGAAATCAAGCTGTAAAGGCACTAATTCATTATCAACAATACAGGAAAGAAAATGGGTAGTACGATTGGATTACTGGGGAAAAAGGTCGGGATGACCCGGATCTATTCAGAGGATGGCACTGCCATTGGAATAACGGTCATTGAGACCGGCCCGTGTGTAGTTCTCCAGAAAAAATCCGTTGATAAGGATGGATACAATGCCATTCAACTTGGTTTTAACGAGAAGAAGGAATCGCGTCTGAATAAACCCATGGCAGGCCATATCGCAGCCGCAGGTAAGGGTGGATTTTATCACATCAAGGAATTTAAGGTTGATGATCCGGACCGGTACGAAGTGGGACAGGAACTTAAGGCCGGGGACTTTTTTAAAACCGGTGACATTGTTGACATAAGCGGAATCAGCAAGGGGCGTGGCTTTCAGGGCGTTATAAAACGCTATGGTTTCAAGGGCGGAAAAAAGACTCATGGTTCCATGTTCCACAGGGCCCCGGGTTCTATTGGCTGCAGCGCTTGGCCATCCAGAGTGGTCAAGGGTAAAAAAATGCCCGGCCATATGGGAAACAAGCGGGTCACCAAGAAGAATGTCACGATTGTTGACATTCGTGATGAGGACAACGTCATGCTGGTGAAAGGGGGTGTGCCGGGAGCAAAAAAAGGCATACTGCAGATCTACACGAAGACGATTTAATATAGGAATTTTTTTCTGATGCTTGTCCTGGGGGTGCCTTAAGATGGCAGTGACAGAGTTATACAATACTAAAAAAGAAAAAGTCGGAGAGATTGAGTTAAACGACTCCCTGTTTGGCGTGACGGTTAACTCCCATATCCTCCATGACATTGTACGAATGCAGTTGGCAAACCGCAGGGCTGGAACTGCCAGTACCAAGACCAGATCCGAAGTCCGGGGTTGTTCAGCTAAGCCCTGGAGGCAGAAGGGCACAGGCCGGGCAAGGTCGGGTAACAGGCGTTCCCCGTTGTGGCGGGGCGGCGGGGCCGTATTCGGCCCGAAGCCCAGAAGCTATGCGTACAAGCTGCCTAAAAAAGTGCGGAAGCTTGGTCTGCGTATGGCGCTCAGTTCCCGTTTCGAGGACGGTCTGATGACCGTTTTGGACGATTTCAAAATAGACGAAATTAAGACCAAGACCTTTGTGGATATCATGAGGACCCTTGGTGTCAAAAATGGGCTTATCGTAACATCAGCGCAGAATGAACAGCTTGTGAAGTCTTCAAGAAACGTGCCCGAGTTCAAGGTGCTTTCGAGTAATGGCTTGAATGTTTACGACATCCTGCTTTACGACCATATCATCCTGGTTCGGTCCTGCATCAGCAGGCTGGAAGAGAGGTTGTTGTCATGAATGACGTGTTTTCAATGATAAAGAAGCCTTGCCTTACGGAGAAGGGGACTATGCTTCAGGATGAGTATAACCAGATTGTGATCAAGGTGGACCCTCGGGCCAACAAGATCGAAATCAAGGATGCCATGGAAAAGCTTTTCAACGTGAAGGTTGCCAAAGTTCGTACGGCGAACATGCACGGTAAGAGGAAGAGAGTCGGAAAATATATAGGACACACCTCGAATTGGAAAAAGGCAATTGTGACCTTGAAAGAAGGGCATAAGATAGACTTCCGTAAAGAGCTGTAAAGACTGATTGATATTTTTTGAACTGTAAAAGAATCGGGGTTCTAAATGGCAATTAAAACCTATAAACCGACATCACCAGGCAGACGGAACTATGTTTCAATCGTCAACCCTGAGTTATCTAAGAAAGGTCCTGAGAAGAGCCTTGTGCGACCGCTGAAGAAGTCCGGCGGGCGGAACAACAATGGAAGGATCACTGCCAGGCATATTGGCGGAGGGCATAAGAGGAAATATCGGATAATCGATTTTAAGAGAAACAAGGTCGACATTCCGGCAAGAGTTGCGTCCCTTGAGTATGATCCTAACAGGTCGGCTAATATTGCTCTTCTCTTTTATAAAGACGGCGAAAAACGTTATATCATCTCACCGATAGGTGTGAAGGTCGGAGATGTGGTTGAGGCGGGTGATACTGTGGATATCAAACCGGGTAACTGCCTGCCCATGGGTAATATGCCGCTCGGCAGCATTATCCACAATATCGAGATGCGTATCGGCAAAGGCGCCCAGATGGTGAGAAGCGCCGGCGGCGCTGCTCAGCTTATGGCTAAAGAAGGTGATTATGTGCTTGTCAAGTTGCCTTCCGGGGAGGTCCGGAGATTCCACAGAAAGTGCAGGGCATGCATCGGCCAGGTCGGTAATATTGAGCATGAGACTCAAAAGGCCGGCAAGGCCGGCCGGAGTCGCTGGCAAGGCCGTCGTCCCAAGGTGCGTGGCGTGGCTATGAATCCCCATGATCATCCCATGGGCGGCGGGGAGGGCAAGAGTTCCGGTGGTCGTCATCCATGTTCGCCATGGGGTATTCCCGCCAAGGGCTTTAAGACGAGACGCAGAAAAACATCTGATAAATATATTGTTAAGAAAAGGTCGTAATCAGGGGGTAACAAAGTGCCGCGTTCGGTAAAAAAAGGTCCGTTCGTTGACGACCATCTGCTCAAGAAAGTTGGTCATTCCAGGGAAACGGGATCAAGAAAGGTCATTAAAACCTGGTCCAGACGTTCACATATAATTCCGGAAATGGTTGGTCTGACTTTTGCAGTCCATAACGGAAAAAAATTCATGCCGGTTCTTGTAACGGAAAATATGGTGGGCCAGAAGCTAGGCGAATACTCACCGACCAGAACTTTTTACAGTCATGCCGGCGGCAAGAAAGGCAAGAAATAATAAACGGTTACGGAAATAACAGCGGAAAGGCGCCTGTTATGAAAACAGTTCATCGTGGGCATGTCAGCCCTATTATGATTTGTTCAGACAGCCCCGGTACGGATAAGGAGTTACAGAACCAATGGAAGCAAAGGCTGTAGCCAAACATATACGAATCTCACCGCAGAAGGCCAGGCTGGTTGCCGATCTTGTAAGAGGCCGTGAAGTGGAATCGGCCATAAATACGTTGCGGTTCATGCCAAAAAAAGGTGCGCGAATCATTCGGAAGGTGATTGAGTCGGCCATTGCCAATGCCGCCCAGAATGATGCAATTGATGTGGATACATTGTATGTGAAGCGTATCTTTGTTGACGGGGGACCAATGCTTAAGAGGATTCGTCCCCGCGCAATGGGCAGGGCCACAAAGATATTGAAACGGTCTAGTCACATAACAGTCATACTGGAAGAAGAATAAAAAAAGGAGAAAGGTTTTGGGTCAGAAAGTCAATCCGATTGGTCTGCGATTAAACATTGTCAGGACATGGGAGTCCACATGGTACGCAGACAAGGACTATTCCAAGTATCTTATCGAAGATCAAAAAATCCGGAAATTTCTTAAAAAACGGTTATATCATGCGGGCATTTCAAAGATGAAAATCGCTCGGACAGGTGAGAAGGTTCGCATTAAGCTACACGCCGCGCGTCCTGGAATAGTGATCGGCAAGAAAGGATCTGAAATTGAAAATTTGAAAAAGGAACTTGACAAATTAACGGGCCGTGATTGCGTGGTTGACATCCAGGAAGTTCGGAGACCAGAGGCTGACGCCCAGTTGGTTGCAGAGAATGTAGCGCTTCAGATGGAAAGGAGAATCGCTTTTCGGAGGGCCATGAAAAAGGCCGTGAATGTTGCCTTGAAGTTCGGTGCAAAAGGTATTAAGATCGCTTGTTCCGGTCGGCTGGGCGGCGCTGAGATGGCCAGGCGGGAGTGGTTCCGGGAAGGAAGAGTTCCTCTGCACACGCTTAGGGCGGACGTGGATTACGGTGTAGCCGAAGCAAAGACCACCTACGGCATCATTGGAGTCAAGGTTTGGATATTCAAAGGCGAAGTGCTCTCTGAAGCCGACCAGGTTGTATAATCCTCTTATGAAGATGAGGTAAGACATGCTCAGTCCAAAGAAGATAAAACATAGAAAACAGATGAAGGGGCGGCTTCGAGGAACGGCCAATCGCGGTGCGTCGATCTCATTTGGCGACTATGCATTAAAGGCGATCGGGCGTGGAAAAATGACAGCCCAGCAGATTGAGGCCGCCCGTATTACCATTAACAGGACCATCAAACGTCGCGGAAGGATGTGGATCCGCGTATTCCCGGACAAGCCCATTACCAAAAAGCCTGCCGAAACACGTATGGGTAAAGGCAAGGGTAGCCCTGAATATTGGGTTGTCCCGGTTAAACCGGGCAGGATTCTGTATGAACTGCAGGGAGTTGAAGAAGATGTTGCCATTAAGGCCCTGACACTGGCGGGTAACAAACTGCCGTTCGCCACTAAGGTGATTACAAGGAGCACTTCTTTATGAAAGCTAAAAAACTTTGTGATCTGTCGGATGAAGAACTGGCGCAAAAAGGGCGTGATATGGCTGAAGATCGTTTCAAGCTGAAATTTCAGCACGGCATCCACCAGCTGGAAGACACGTCAAAACTTGGTCAGCTTCGAAAAGACATAGCAAGAGTAAAGACTATAATCAATCAAAGGCGCGCGACTTCCGCGGCCGGCAATCAAGAATAGAATTAAGATATGGCTGATCAAAATATGGTGTCCGAATGAGTACTGGGAAAAAATCTGGAAAAAAAACAATGGTAGGTGTTGTGTTGAGCAACAAGATGGACAAGAGTCTGGTTGTTCAATGCGAACGTATTATTCGCCACAAACTCTACGGAAAATATATTAGACGTCACATCAAGTATATGGTTGATGATCCGAAAGAGCGCTGCAGTATCGGCGACAGCGTGCTTATTGAAGAGTGCCGTCCATTAAGCAAGCGCAAACGCTGGCGCGTAATGGACATCATTGAAAAAGCCGTGTAAACTGTAGACCTCTTTTTATATGCCGGCTTAGTGATCTAAAGCATTACGCATGCTTGAAATAATAACTGCCAGGCAGTTGGTGAAGATTATGATACAAACCGAAACCATGCTGAATATTGCAGATAACTCCGGCGCCAAGAAGGTGCTGTGCATTCGGGTACTGGGCGGAACGCGTCGTCGTTATGCCGGGGTTGGCGATATAATAATAGTCACGATCAAAGAGGCTATCCCGAATTCCAAAGTAAAAAAAGGCGAGATCATGAGAGCCGTAATTGTCCGGACCGTTAAGGAGATCCGCCGCATGGACGACTCCTTTGTCAGGTTTGATGACAATTCGGCGGTACTTTTGAGCAACAGCGGTGAACCCATCGGCACACGTATTTTCGGCCCTGTTGCAAGGGAATTAAGGGCCAAGGGTTTTATGAAGATAATTTCGTTGGCGCCGGAGGTTCTTTGAATAAACAGGTTCAGAGGTATAGAGACTTAAAATAGCTTGGCGATTAACCGGGAATCGTGAATCTTTCACCACAAAGAGACGGATAAATGAGCAAAGGTGTAAATATTTTAAGAATTGACGATCAGGTAGAGGTAATTGCCGGCAAAGATAAGGGACGTGTCGGCAAGATCATCAAGATTTTCAAGAAAACAGACAAAGCTCTGGTTGAAAAAATCAACATGATCAAAAAACACCAGAAACAGGACATGAAGAACCAGCAAAGCGCCATTATTGAAAAAGAAGCTCCGATACATGTCTCGAATCTCATGTTGATCTGTCTGAAATGCACCAAGACGGTGCGTGCTGGTATGAAAATTTTGGAAGACGGGTCCAAGGTTCGTGTCTGTAAAAAATGTGGTGAAGTTATAGAACCCAAGGCATAATCGGAGGGTCCCGATCACCGGGGTATTTTGGAGGAAATAATGGCTGGGTTAAAGGAATTTTACAAAAAAGAATGTGTTCCCCAACTCATGAATGAGTTAAATTATAAAAACACTATGCAGGTGCCGAAGCTGACCAAGATAGTCCTGAACATGGGTCTTGGCGAGGCTGTACAGAATCCTAAGATTATTGACAGCGCTTCCAGGGAACTTTCGTATATCGCGGGTCAGAAAGCGGTCATGAGAAGGGCAAAGAAATCTATAGCCGGTTTCAAACTTCGTCAAGGCATGCCGATAGGTTGCAGTGTCACTCTGCGTAGTGACCGTATGTATGATTTTTTCAGTAAGCTCATCCATATCGCTTTACCAAGAGTGCGCGATTTCAGGGGAGTTTCCCAAAAAAGTTTTGATGGTAGGGGTAATTACGCCCTTGGTATAAAGGAACAGATCATCTTTCCGGAAATCGACTACGATAAAATCGACAAGATCAAAGGGCTCAACATAGTCATCGCCACATCCGCTCAAAATGATCAAGCCGGACGGGCATTGTTGAGGGTACTTGGAATGCCTTTCAAGAAATAAGAGGGAGTAAAGAGGTTGGCAAAAAAATCACTGATAGCAAAGAGTAATCGTAAGCCCAAATTTGCTGTTCGGGCCTACAATAGATGTCCGCTTTGCGGCAGGCCGAGAGCCTTTATAAAAAAATTCGGCATTTGTCGGATCTGTTTCAGGAATCTGGCGTCACGCGGCGAAATTACCGGTGTGACCAAGTCGAGCTGGTAATCTTTTGGCAAGCCCATCAAGGTTCAGGTCCAAAGGCTTATTTGGTTCAAGGTTCAATGGTTCAAGCTTGAGAGCTTCGCGGTCTTCTTAAACTAGAACCCTGAACTTTTATCCGGCAAAGCCGGCTTAGGAACAATTACAAATTTGAATACGAGGAGTTGGCTCCATGTCAATGAGTGATCCGTTGGCGGACATGCTGACCAGAATAAGAAACGCCGGCATGGCCAAATTTGCGAGTTTGGAAATGCCTGTGTCTAAGACGAAGGTTGGAGTGGTCCGGATTCTAAAGAGTGAAGGCTATATCACTGATTTCCAGATCAAGAGCGATAAAGTGCAGGGTGTTTTAAAGATCGACCTGAAATATGATCAGCATAACAGGAAGGTGATCACAGGCCTTCGGAGGGTCAGTAAGCCCGGAAGGCGCGTCTATATGAAGTCTGACAAGATACCCAAGGTGATGAGCGGGCTCGGTGTTGGTATTATTTCGAGTTCAAAAGGCATTATTACGGATAAACAGGCGAGGTCCATGGGGATCGGTGGCGAGTTGCTCTGCGAGATATGGTAAGGGTTCAGGGTTCAAGGTTCAGGGTTCAGGGTTCAGGGTTCAAGGTTCAAGGTTCAGGGTTGAATAGAGAAAAAATTCAATCAAATATACCTTGAACGTTTAAAGCTTGGATCCGGAACATATGAGATTGATAAAATCAAATCTCATCGACTACTAGCGGAGAAAGTTATGTCCAGGATCGGCAAAAATCCTTTGGTGATTCCAAAAGGCGTTACGGTAAACATCAACGGAACATACGTAAAAGTCAAGGGTCCTAAAGGCACCCTTGAGAGAGACATCAGACCGGAGATTGAACTAGTGTTATCAGAAGAGATTCTCTTGGTCAAGTGCAGGGATAATTCAAAAAGTACAGACGCATTCAGTGGTCTTACCCGGTCTCTTCTTAACAATATGATTCAGGGTGTTGATAAAGGTTTTGAAAAAAAATTGATAATAGAAGGCGTTGGTTACAAGGTCGAAGTTTCCGGCAATGTTCTCACCTTAAACGTGGGATATTCGAACCCGGTAGTATTTAATCTGCCTGACAGGGTCAGGGCCGATACCGATAAAGCCATCATAAAGCTTGAATCCATTGATAAAGAACTCCTTGGTCTTACTGCTGCCCGGATTCGTGCCGTTAAAAAGCCTGAGCCATACAAGGGCAAGGGGATTCGCTATGAGAATGAACACATCGTTAGAAAGGTCGGCAAGGCGGCAGGCAAAGCGGCATAATGGTAAACCTTGATTAGTAGTTATCAATAAAAATAAATCAGGCAACTACAATGGCTAAGACAAATCCGAAAACAATCGCTCGATCAAAACGTGTCAAGCGGATTAGAAAAAAAATCTCAGGAACACCGGAAAGACCCCGTCTGCGTGTATTCAAGAGTTCCAGGCATATTTACGGGCAGATTATCGATGATGTGGCAGGTAACACTCTGGCAGCAATGTCAACTTTAAACAAGGCGATGAAAGACTCTGATGCAGGGGGAAAGACCGCCAAGGCCCACAAGGTGGGTGTGCTGCTGGCAGAGCTTGCTAACTCCAAGGGTGTTACATATGTAATTTTTGACCGTGGCGGGTATATCTATCATGGTCGTATTAAAGCGTTTTCCGAAGGAGCGCGAAAAGGCGGACTCGTTTTCTAACCCGGACAAACTGGAATTTATTAAAGGTTCTGGAATAAAAAGGACGCAATTCTGAATGGCCGGCAACCGATGCTTACACACGGCCGTTGTCAGCGGAAGTAAAGTAATATAAAATTTTGGAGGCAACATTGTCTGATTTTAAAAATGCCAAGGCTGATGAACAGCTGATAGAAAAAATTGTCTTTATCAACAGAGTTGCAAAGGTTGTAAAAGGCGGACGCCGTTTCAGCTTCAGTGCGATTGCCGTGGTAGGTGACGGCAATGGCAAGGTCGGTTACGGTCTTGGGAAAGCAAATCAGGTACCTGAGGCTATCCGGAAGAGCATTGAAAAGGCTCGACGCGATATGAAGTCCGTTTCTATTACAGAGACCAGCATTCCTCATGAAATCAAGGGGAAATACGGCGCCGGGCTTGTAATGCTGAAACCGGCTTCAGCCGGCACGGGCGTAATCGCCGGCGGAGCTGTTCGGGCCGTTCTGGAGGCCGTAGGAGTTCAGAATATTCTGACCAAATGTCTCGGCTCCCACAACCCTCATAATCTGGTGAAGGCGACTCTGAACGGCCTCAGAAGTCTCCGTGGCGCAGAGCAGGTTGCAAGGTTGAGAAATAAGCCTGTTGAGGAAATCATGGCATAGTATGACAGATCTGGTGGATAGGCTGAAGGTGGAAGATTTTTAAAAAGCCGTTAGCGGTTAGCTTTTAGCTTACGGTGTTTTTTTGAGTTTACGTTCAAACATCACCTAAGCAATTATATAATATCAAAAGTCCCGGCCTTCCGGTCCATGTTGGAATGGAGGGGCCTGTTGCAGGTAAGTCATGGAAAAAAAGCTTAAGGTTACCCTGGTTAAAAGCAGGATCGGCAGCACAAAGCGGATCAGGGCGACCCTGATCGGCCTGGGCCTTACAAGGACCAACAAGACTAGTATCAGAAAGGACACCCCGGAAATCAGGGGGATGATTAATAAAGTTCAGCATCTGGTAAAGGTTGAGGAGTAACAGCCATGTTGACATTAAGCAATTTATCGCCGCATCCCGGATCAAGGAAACCTGGAAAGAGAGTAGGCCGGGGGCCTGGATCCGGTCGTGGAAAGACATGTACACGGGGACACAATGGTTACAATTCAAGGTCGGGCGGTGGAGTAAGGCCGGGTTTTGAGGGTGGCCAGATGCCCTTACAGAGACGGCTTCCGAAACGGGGCTTTACCAATATTTTTAAAAAGTTGTACGCCATTGTGAACATTAAGGACCTGGACAGGTTTGAGGCAGGCGCAAAGGTTGACCGGGACGCCCTTGTAAAGGCCGGACTGGTTGCCGGGAAATACGATCTCGTGAAAGTACTCGGCAATGGTGAAATCACAAAGGCTCTGACTGTCGCAGTCAACAAAATGAGCAGTGCCGCGCGGCAAAAGATCGAGGCCGCCGGCGGGACTGTTGAGGAATAGTTAATGCAAGGCGGAATTCAGAACGCTGCCAATATTCCTGAATTAAGACGCAGGGTTATTTTTACCTTGTTGATGCTGGCTGTATACAGGATTGGTGTGCAGATTCCGACACCAGGGATCAATACCGATGCCCTGGCGGAATTTTTTGCTAAAAACATGAATACCCTGTTCGGTATGTTCAACATGTTTTCCGGCGGGGCCCTGGAAAAGTTCTCGATTTTTTCGCTGGGCATAATGCCCTATATCAGCGCATCCATTATCTTCCAACTCCTGACGGTCGTTGTCCCTCAGCTTGAGGCTCTCAAAAAAGAAGGCGAACAGGGTCGCAGAAAGATAACACAATATACTCGTTATGCCACTGTGGGCCTGAGTATAATCCAGGGATTCATGATAAGCGTAGGCCTTGAAAGTATGGCAGCCCCGGTCGGCAATGAGATGATCGTAATCGACCCAGGCTGGAGTTTTCGTCTATTAACCATACTGACCCTGACAACCGGTACAGCGTTCATTATGTGGCTCGGCGAGCAGATGACTGAAAGGGGGATTGGAAACGGGATATCCATGATCATCTTTGCAGGCATTGTAGCAAGAATGCCTGCTGCGATCGGAAATACAATCAGCCTGGTCAAGGCGGGCGAACTTACTATGATTTTTATCCCGATCCTGGTTGTCATGATGGCGGGAGTGATTGGAATCATTATATTTTTCGAGACCGCCCAGCGCCGTATTCCGATCCAGTATGCAAAACGGGTGGTCGGCAGACGCATGTACGGCGGCCAGCGGTCGCATCTACCGTTAAAAATCAACATGTCCGGGGTAATCCCTCCGATTTTTGCTTCATCTATTATGATGTTTCCTGCAACTGTCGGTGGAATGATCCAGATTGAATGGGTCCAACGGGCGGCGGCAATGCTCCAGTGGGGCAGTCTGTTACATACGTCGTTTTATGTGGGCATGATAGTGTTCTTCTGTTTTTTTTATACCGCGGTAACGTTTAATCCCACTGATGTTGCGGAAAATTTAAAAAAGAACGGTGGATTCATCCCCGGAATCCGGCCCGGGAAAAAAACAGCGGAATTCATCGACAAGGTGACGGTGCGTTTGACCGTTATCGGCGCAGCATACGTCAGTATAGTCTGCGTACTGCCTACAGTACTTATCAGTGAACTCAATGTGCCCTTCTATTTCGGGGGGACTGCTCTTTTGATCGTGGTCGGCGTGGCCATTGATACCATTGCGCAAATAGAATCACACATGGTGATGCGAAACTATGACGGATTCCTTAAGAGTGGAAGGATAAAGGGACGACGGTAAATATTCGTCCAAAAAAGAGGTTTTTATTAATGGGTAATTCAATTACTCTAAAGACCGGAGCTGAGATCGAACTTATGCGTCAGGCCAACCAAATAGTGGCTGACACGTTGAGCATGGTCGAAAAAAAAGTCAGGCCGGGAGTCACTACGTGGCAACTGGACCAATGGGCAGAGAACTTCTCAAGAGAAAGGGGGAGCGTGCCGGCCTTTAAAGGGTACCGGGGATTCCCAGGAAGTCTCTGTGTCTCATTAAATGAGCAGGTGGTTCACGGGATTCCTTCCAAAAAGGTTGTATTAAAGGAAGGGGACATAATAAGCATTGACTTTGGTGTGAAGTACAAAGGTTTTTTCGGTGATTCCGCCATCACTGTTTCTGTTGGAAAAATTGATTCCCAAAAGGATGATCTGATGCGAGTCACCAGAGAGTCACTTTACAAGGGGATTCAACAGGCAAAAGCTGGAAATCGGATTAACGATATCTCATCGGCGGTACAGACTCACGTTGAGAAAAATGGATTTTCAGTTGTCCGTGATTACGTAGGTCATGGGATAGGGGCCGCGCTGCACGAGCCGCCGGAGATCCCGAACTACTCCCGAAAGGAGCGGACCCCCAGGCTGCTTGCAGGAATGGTACTGGCGATCGAGCCGATGGTTAATATCGGCACAAGTGATGTGCTGGTCCTGAAAGATAAATGGACCGTTGTGACGGCTGACAGGAAAGCCTCCGCACACTTTGAGCACTCTATACTGATTACTGACCGAGAAGCGGAGATCCTGAGCAGAACTTCCAACCCGAATTAATTTTTTTTGCTATAATAGCAAAAAATACCCTGCAAAAAAGCTCAAAAGGATTATTATGTCGGGCTTTACGGAATCTTACAGACCTAATTGTAACTAACTACTGAGGTTATATGGCAAAAGAAGAAGCCATTCAGGTTGAGGGCACGATCGTAGAACCTTTGCCGAATGCAATGTTCAGGGTTGAGCTTGCAAACGGGCACAGGGTGCTTGCCCATATATCAGGGAAAATGAGAATGCATTTTATAAAAATTCTCCCTGGTGACAGAGTGACTCTGGAGTTGTCTCCTTATGATTTAAGCAGGGGCCGGATCACATTTCGCTCCAAAAAATAAGAAATAGCGATTACACATGACCCAGATAAACTGGAATTTTTAAAGGTCCTGGACTATTTTCAGTACCCCCCTGAGGGGTATAAAAATAAGAAAATTACCACTAAGGGCTCAAGTAAAAATGAGGACAGTACGATGAAAGTAAGGGCATCGGTAAAAAAATTATGCAGCGACTGCCGCGTATATAAACGGAAAGGCGTAGTGCGGGTTGCCTGCAAGATAAAGAAGCATAAGCAACGGCAGGGATAGCCGTTTTGCATAAGTGATAGGGGGACAACCTTGGCACGGATAGCAGGCGTAGATTTGCCGAAAAATAAACATATGGGAATTGCCTTGACCTATATTTTCGGGATCGGGAGGACTTCGGCCCGTAAGATTCTGGATGAAGCAGGGATGGAATATAATTTCAACACCGATGGTCTGACCGATCTGGATGTGGTCAAGATTCGTAAGATTATTGATGACGGGTACGTGGTTGAAGGCGACAGACGGAGGATTGTTGCCATGGACATCAAGCGATTGATGGATCTTGGCTGTTACCGCGGACTCAGGCATCGTAAAGGTCTGCCTTGCAGGGGACAGAGAACCAGCACCAATGCACGTACGCGGAAAGGACCGAGGCGGGGCCCTGGTATCAAAAAAAAGAAATAATCCGAGTTTAAATTGGAGACACTATGGCTAGCCCGAAGACAAAAAAAATTAAGCGCAGAGAAAAAAAGAATATTCCTGAAGGGATTGCGCATATAAAGTCTACCTTTAACAATACGCTTATAACCTTTTCGGATAGGCAAGGGAATGTAATATCCTGGTCCAGCGCCGGATGTCTTGGTTTCAAAGGATCGCGGAAAAGTACACCGTTTGCCGCCCAGAACGCGGTTGATTCCGCCGCCAAAAAAGCAATGGAGCATGGCCTCAGGAAAGTGGAAGTAATGGTCAAAGGGCCGGGGCCCGGCAGGGAAGCTGCTTTAAGGGCGCTCCAGGGCGCAGGACTTGAAGTCAGCCGGATTTGCGACGTCACCCCTATACCTCACAACGGATGTAAGCCCCCGAAGAGAAGAAGGGTCTAATTTTTTCCAACCTTGTGAAGATTCATCAAGATTATCATATGCGATTACATGTCTGTCGGCCATGAACTATTTTAACGAATCGGCCGACGCTTTATGGAGGATCAAAATTGGCACGATATAGAGGCGCTGTCTGCCGACAATGCCGAAGGGAAAATCTGAAGTTGTTTTTAAAGGGTGACAGGTGTTATTCTGACAAGTGCTCCTTTGAAAGAAGGGCGTATCCTCCTGGTCAGCATGGTCAGGTTCGTATACGTAAAGCCTCTGATTACGCTATCCAGCTTCGGGAAAAACAAAAAGTTCGACGTATGTACGGCATGCTTGAGGGACAATTCAAGAAATTTTTTAAAATTGCTGAATCAAGAAAGGGCATCACCGGCGAAAATCTCCTTGTCCTGCTTGAGACGAGACTTGACAATACAGTTTTCAGGCTGGGGTTTGCCGGGTCCAGGAACCAGGCCAGGCAGATTGTGAGACACAACCATGTTCTGGTAAATGGGAAAAGGGTGAATATCCCTTCGTATCAGGTTTCTGTTGGAGATGAGATTACGATCAAGGAAAAAAGTCGGAAAGTAGCTGTTATCAATGAGGCCCTGGCGGCTGTAGTTCGGAGGGGTGTTCCGGCCTGGTTGGCAATAGAGACGGAAAATCACAAAGGTACTGTAAAGGCTTTACCTGCGCGCGAGGATATCACCATGCCGATACAGGAACAGCTAATTGTTGAACTCTACTCCAAATAATAGAAATTATGGATAACGATCAAGAACTGACCCAAGAGTCTGTTCCATTTTACCGGAATTGGCGTGAGTTGATCAGTCCGGAGCGTCTGGAAGTAGATCAGGACAGCCGCACCGAGTGTTACGCTAAATTTGTCTGCCAGCCGTTGGAACGTGGATTTGCAACGACCATCAGCAATTCCCTGCGCCGTATTCTCCTTTCTTCCATTCAGGGCGCTGCAATTACGTCTGTGAAGATTGAAGATGCCAAGCACGAATTTTGTACGCTTTCAGGAATTATGGAAGACGTGACCGAAATCATCCTCAATCTGAAGGAAGTTCGGTTTAGATTAAATTCGCAGGAGTCGGCAGTCGTCAAAGTAGACATAAACAAGGCCGGCCCGGTTACTGCCGCGGATTTTATAACAGATGAATTTTGTGATGTAATGAATCTGGACAAACATATCTGCACCATTACCGGGAACGGCAAATTTTCCGCGGAATTCAGAGTCGAATGGGGAAAGGGCTATTCGCCGGCGGAGAAGAATAAGCCGGAGGAACAGACCGTAGGCATTATTCCTATTGATTCCGTCTTTACGCCGATCAAAAAGGTTACGATAATGGTCACTCAGGCCAGGGTAGGTCAGCAAACCGACTACGATAAGCTGACCATGGAGATATTTACCGATGGCAGCGTCAGGCCGGAGGATGCCCTTGCCTATGCAGCCAAAATTCTCAAGGAGCAGATGACGGTCTTTATCAATTTTGATGAGGATCAGGTGAAGCCGGAAGAAATTCCTGCTGAAGAAGAGACAGCTCCACCTTTAAATGAAAATCTATACCGAAGCGTGGAAGATCTTGAACTCTCGGTCAGGTCTGCCAATTGTCTTCGAAATGCAAATATTTGTTATATCGGCGAACTGGTTCATAAAACCGAGACTGAAATGCTTAAAACCAAAAATTTTGGCCGTAAATCACTTAACGAGATAAAACAGCTGCTGGCAGAAATGGATCTTACGCTTGGTGTGCAGATTGAAGGCTGGGAGCCCCCGGAACCCGCCAACAGCGCTGACAAAGCTGAAAACACCCAGAGTGAGGGTTAGAATATGAGGCATCGTAAAGCAGGAAAAAGACTTGGACGTACAACGTCCCATCGTCTGGCAATGGTAAGAAATATGGTGACTGCGCTTCTGGATCATGAGCGGATTGTAACCACGACACCAAAGGCCAAAGAAGTCAGGAGAATAGCGGACAAGATGATCACCCTGGGCAAAAGGGGTGATCTGCACGCAAGGCGCCGGGCCTTGGGCATGGTCCGTGACAAGAGGGTCGTTGCCAAGCTTTTCAGTAAACTCAGGGACGAATACATGGACAGGAACGGCGGCTATACCAGGATCATCCGGACAGGTAATAGACCCGGTGACGCGGCGCCGATGGCGATCCTGGAACTTATCAATTACAAGGAAGAGGACGACGAGAAGATCGAAGAATAGACCCGCTGTTTTTTTCATTATATATAAAAAAAGCTGTCATTGACGTTTGTCTTTTGATAGCTTTTTTTTTGTAAACGTTCATTTTCATTAGCGGCCTGTCGCCTGCATCACCGTAGGGATAGTCAGTAGCAGTAGCTTGATGTCAAGCATCAGGGACCATGTATCGATATATTCCAGGTCCATCTTCATCCAGGTTTCAAAAGTCGTGACATTTCTTGTGCACGGACCTGCCAGATGCATGTAAGCCCAGGTTTCATTGAAAGGCGTCTCCTGTGCCAGGTGATGAAGACTACAACGACTTCATTTAT
>JAYEJK010000080.1:0-4716 GCA_034660535.1 Thermodesulfobacteriota bacterium
CCTAACCCAGATAAACTGGAATTTTTAAAGGTCCTGGACTCTGTTCAGTACCCCCCTGAGGGGTATAAGTACCTTAACAGCTGCGTGTAACTATTTAAAAATATTTCACCTTTTTGATTTCCTGCCACTCATTTCAGTGCCCCCTTGAGGGGTAGAAAAAACAAGAAAATTACCACTAAGGTACTAATTCTTAATTCCAGTCACCCCGGCAGTTTTTCCAATACCGTCGGGAACAGGCTCATGTCCGTGTGGGGCAGGAACAGGGAGGCCATGTAGTGATTCATGAACCGGGGGTTTTCGCTCATTTCTATGTTGGTCATAAGTTTGCTTACTTCCTGGCGCTCCCTGAATCGTTTGTGGTCGGTCAGGCTAATCTGTGCGCCCAGAAGAGAGCCGTTTCCAAGATAATAAAATTTCTCCCGGTCAAGGTCGGGAAGCAGCCCTATGCAGATTGCACGTTCCAGATCGATATATGCACCAAAATTTCCTGCAAGAATCACCCGGTCAAGATCACCCAGGGTCATGCCGACCGTCTCGATCAGGGTCGTATACCCGGCATACATGGCACCCTTGGCCCGCATGAGGTTGTCAAGATCGACTTCTGTTATCGTGAGATCCTCGCCGATCAGTGACCTCTTTGCCCACACGATCACGTATTCGTATCCGTCAGTTCCCCTCCTGATCCTGGGGTGATCCAAATTCCGGTTAAACTTGCCCCGCTGATCGATAACGCCCGCTTCCAGCAGTTCGGCAACAATTGAGATCAGGCCGGAGCCGCAGATTCCCCGCGGTTTTGCATGGTCAATGGTGACAACCATGGGATCAAGGGTCTCGGGATGAATATGGAAATTCTCAATCGCGCCCCTGTCGGCTCTCATCCCTTGGCTGATGCCGCCGCCTTCAAAAGCAGGTCCGGCAGAGCAGGCGGCGCACACCATCCAGTCCCGGTTGCCGATTACGATTTCACCGTTGGTACCGATGTCAATGTACAATGACACTTTTTCTTGTTTATAAAGCCGGCAGGCATGCACTCCTGAGATGATATCGCCGCCGACGTAACTTGCCACCCCCGGGTAGAGAAATAGACGGACCGATGGATGGGCAGCCACGTTCAGGCGTGCCGCACGGGTCAGGGGAAACTGGCTGCACGTGGGCGTGTAGGGCGCTTCCCTTATGAACCTGGGGTCAAGGCCGAACAGCATGTGAGACATGATCGTGTTGCCTGCCGCCATTATATAACTGATGTCGCTTGGGCTGATAATGACCTTTTTGCACACAGCCTCTATAATTTTATTGATGGTGCGGACTACTCTTGCCTGCAGGTCCTCTATCCCGCCCGAACGTTTGGAATAGACTATCCTGGAGATGACGTCTTCGCCGCAGGATATCTGATCGTTGTAGGCAGACGCATCGGCAATTATTTTGCCGCTGTTGAGATCAAGAAGCACAGCGCATACGGTCGTAGTCCCGATATCAACCGCCAGTCCGTATAGCCTGTCTGTTGTGTCACCCGGCTCAACCGCGATTATCCTGTCAGGTTCTTCAACCCTTTTTCCGCGGAGCAGGATAACGGTGACCTCCCAGTCGGCCTCCCGCAGTATAAACGGCAGTTCCTTCAGCAGTTCCGGATGATCGTAAGTCGGTTCCTTGCAGGAGTGGCAGTTTTCTCTAATTTCACTCATAAGACGTTTCATGTCTGAAACATTGTCTTCAATCGTGGGCCTTTTGAGTTTGATGAAACGTTTTTCCACAGGCGGGTCAATATCCCATTGGCCGATCAAGACCTCAAGGGAACGGGCGCTAATGGCCCTTGTGTTTTTGGGTTTTCGTTTCAGGGCCTTGCCCCGGGCCGACATTTCTTCAGGGATCCGTACCACGAGATCCGAGACAACCTTTGTCTGACAGGCGAGACGATAGCCTTCGGCATGATCGTCAAGGCTCAGTAAGTCAGTCTGAGTGGAAAAATCCCCCCCTTTTTCAAGTTTGATCCTGCATTTGCCGCACACCCCCTCACCGCCGCAGAATGCCTGTATGAATACACCTGCATTTGCCGCAGCGTTAAGCAGATTTTCACCGTGTTCAACCGTGATACTGATATTATCCGGAAGGAATTTGACTTTTCTTTTCATGGAGACGATAACCAAGGGAAATGTGAAGTTATTTTTGAGCGAGCCCTTAAATTTAAACTTTAAGAGAGTTGAAGATAGAAGTTACAACGAAAAATCAAATGTTGAAAGAGTCAATTTGTTAATCCCTGATTTCCGGTAACCGTTCATCAAATAAAAAAAAGGTTGAAAACACTCTGCATGTATGCGCTTACGTGCAGATTATTTTCTTGACGCCAATATATCTTTCCAGTTATACAGGAATCAATAAAGAGTATTTTTCAGGTTCCGCTTTATCGGATGGAAAGGGAACCCCGTGCGAATCGGGGACGGACCCGCCGCTGTAACCGAGGACGAACGCCGTAACAAAGCCACTGTTTGTTCAAACAAATGGGAAGGCGCGGCAAGTAGGATGAATCGGAAGTCAGAAGACCTGCCTGGAAAGGAGCATGAACTCAACGGCAAAGAGACATGCTTCACGCTGGTTCATGGAGAAAAAAGGGATATCCTGGATCGATTTTAAAAATTGGTCCGGGATTTTTTTATTTCGGGCCCTGATAAAAGGAGATTGATCATGATTAGCAATAAATTTTTTATCGCGGTAATTATTTTACTGGCATTGATGACGCAATTGGCCCAGGCTGCGCATGAGCATCAGGCAAACCACAAAACCGCGGTTGTGCTGGCCATGTTCGGCACCACCATGGAACCGGCCCTGGAAGGACTGCTCAACATCAAGCGGCAGATCAGTAAGGCCTACCCGAACACACCAATCAAAATCGCTTTTACATCCAATATCATCCGGCGCATCTGGCAGCAAAGAGCGGCTGATCCTGAATACATCAAAAATCATCCCTCCATTCCGGCTGAAATTCTTCAGGCCCAGGGCCCCCTGGCCACCATTGCCAATTTGCAGGATAAGGGCTTTGACACCATCATCGTCCAGCCTACGCATATTGCCTTAGGTGAGGAATTTACTGATCTAAGCGCCTATGTGGACGGATTGAATTCTATCAAAACTATAAAGCCAAAATTTCAGCCCTTCCATAAACTGGTGATCAGCCGCCCGGCCCTGGGCACGGTCGGCACGAAATATCCCTATGTCGATGACATTACAGCCGTGGCCGAATCATTGGCCTCTGACGCAAAATTATCCGCCGCAAAAAACGCTGCCCTGGTTTACATGGGTCATGGCAACGATTACTTTCCTTCCGGCGGTTCCTATATGCAATTCGAGGACAGGATGCAGACAATGTATCCGGAGGTCAAGACGTATATCGGCACGGTTGAGGGCTTTCCCTGTTTTGATAATGTCCTGGCCCAGTTGAAAAAAGATCAGGTAAAAAAGGTTGTTCTCAAACCCTTTATGACCGTGGCCGGCGACCATGCCCGTAATGATATGGCCAGTGAAGAAGAGGATTCCTGGAAATCCATGCTAAGCAAAAATAATATTAAGGTTATTCCTGTAATCAGGGGACTGGGCGAGCAGAATGATTTTGCCATGGTGTTTGTTTCTCACCTGGCTGACGCGGCCGCAGACGCCGGTATCAGTCTCCGCTGATTTAAAGCTTGTTCAAAAATTGTTAAATTCTCGGTTGCCGTTAATTGTGGGCCTTGCCCTGGCTTTTATCCTTGCCGGCTCTGTTATCATTGCCACGGGCATGGGATATATTTCTGCGCCGGCATCTGATGTTATCCGGGTGGTGGCCGAAAGGCTCGGGGTGGGACAAACCACTGATATCGACCGGATACTGGCAACTGTGATTATTGATGTCCGGTTACCGCGCATTTTTGTCGCAGTGCTGGTAGGCGGTGTGCTTGCCGTCAGCGGAACGGTTTTTCAGGCCATTTTGCTTAATCCGCTGGCAGACCCATATACACTTGGCATATCTTCCGGCGCTGCCTTCGGCGCCTCGCTGTCTCTGGTGCTTTCGCTCACGGGCCTGGGCCTGGGTTCGCATTTTTTGACCGTACCGCTATTCGCCTTTATCGGCTCTATAGCAACCCTGGCGGTTGTCCTGTATCTTGCCTCGGTGGATAGCAGACTCTCTTCCAGCAGTCTGATCCTGGCCGGTGTAATTGTGGCCGCCATTTTATCAGCGGCCATTGGATTTTTAAAATTTCTGGCTGACGAACAGGTCGGCGTCATTATTTTCTGGCTGATGGGCAGCCTGGCTGGTTGCAGTTGGCAGGATGTGGAGGTTATCACGATAACTGCGGGCGCCGGTCTGCCGGTTGCCATTTATTTCAGCAGGGATCTTAATATAATGGCCATGGGAAGACGCAGCGCCGATACCATGGGAGTTGACACGGTTCGGGTTCGTAAAATTCTGCTGATAGTCTGTTCCCTGATGACGGCGGTTTGCGTGGCAGTGACCGGCATTATCGGTTTTGTCGGCTTGATCGTACCCCACCTGCTGCGTTTTACCATAGGGCCGGACAACCGTTTTCTGACGCCGCTTTCTTTTTTGGGCGGCGGACTGCTTTTACTGAGTGCCGATACCGTGACCAGAGCATTGCTGCCGGTGGAAATTCCCATCGGCGTATTAACAGCCCTGCTTGGCGGGCCGTTTTTCTGTTTTATTTTCCGCCGTAAATTAAAAGAACGGCA
>JAYEJK010000081.1:0-4692 GCA_034660535.1 Thermodesulfobacteriota bacterium
ACCTGCTGAGGTGTATTGGGGAAAGGCAGTTGCCCAAAAGGCAGCATGAATAATTTGGTTAAAAAACAAAAAGAAGTACACCTTAATTTAGGAGAAAATTGTCCTTGACTTGGGGTCCACTTCATTAAAAAAGATTGGAGATTATCTCATATCCTCCGACCCAGGTTCCTATCAGGCTGCCGAAACCGGTCAGCATGAAGATCAGAAAGACCTTCAGCAGTCTGTTTTTCCACCAGCCTGTCACTTTTGATATGTCTTCCAGCACGGTTTCGAATTCGCCTGCCAGAGGCGGTCTGACCATTACCTGGATAAAGGCCGTGACATAGCCGGCGCCGATCACAGGCGTCAGGCTTGTAATCGGCGCTGCCAGAAAGGCGCTGATAATGGTGACCGGATGGGCCAGGGCAAGGGCGGCCCCGATCGAGGATGGAATGCCGTTTGCCAATATCCAGTATATGATATTATCGCCCGCCGTTGCCCCGCCCTTTTTCCAGGCAATGATTGCGATGGAGGAAATAATAAGCGCCGGAACGGCCCAACCTATCGCTTTCCAGACCGGTGAGACGGGCGGGATTGCATTGATCTCCTCCATCCGGTCATTGCGGTCTTCAAAAAGCGCCTTTTTTATCCCTTCCACATGGCCTGCGCCGACAACGGCCACGACTTTTTCACCTTGCGACCCTTTGATCTTTTCAGCGAGAAATGTGTCGCGTTCGTCGATCAGGACTATTTTGAGTTCCGGTAATGCCTGCCCAAGTTCCTGCATAAGTTCGGACAGGACATCCGTCTTTCTCAACTCAGTCAGTTTCTCTTCCGTGATTTCGGTCTGGTCGAACAGGCTCATGAAAAGGGTGGCTAAGAGATACGTCTTTTTGAAAAAGGTTGTGGCATGCCAGGCGCGGCGCATGGTGACACGGACTTCCCTGTCGCACAAGGCCACTGGAATTTTATATTTGTCCGCAACGGTTACGGCTTCAAGAAGTTCGGCGCCGGGAAGCACACCAAGCCGGCTTCCCAATTTTTTCTGATACGACGCCAGGATCAGATTGACCATCAGCGTACTCAACTGCTTTCTATAGATTATCTCCTTAAGATTCAGATTGAGCCAGCGTTTTCTCTTGGAAAGCGCGTTATAACGCTTGGAGTCAAGTTCCACGCACACACAGTCGGGTCTCTCATTTTCCACGACCCGGCTGACCAGGTCAGCCGAATTCCGAGAAATATGGGCCGTACCAACGAGTATTATTTCCCTGCCGTCAAGCTGAATAACGTGGACATCGGAAGAATATGAGTTTTCAGGTTCAAAAGATTGCAAGTCAGTCATTAATTTTCCTTTGAATAACGGGTCCAGGCAACGAAGAAACAATTACTATAACAGCTTTTTCCCTGTTTTTCAGCGCCGAATTGAAAAATGGTTTTCTGGTGAATGCTTAGGGGTCAAGTAAAAATAAGTTGGACAATATTGCGCTCAGATTTAGGTCGGATTCGGAGTCTGCGCTTACCTGGTCGGCTTGATTGAACAAAACCGCAGGCGTAGCAGGGCTACGTTGAGGATTTTGTGATTGAGAGCCGGCCGAAGATGGCCTGAAGATGAGATGGAATTTTGGTTAATTTATTTTCGACCTGTTCCTTACTTTTATTGCAGGAAAATCAGGCTTAGACCCGGCCAGTAGGTGATGATAAGCACGGCAGCGAATAAAACAAGCATGAATGGAAGGGCTGCCCGATAAAGTTCGTCCATCGGCTTTTCAAAACGGTAGCCGGCAATGAACAGGTTCATGCCTACCGGCGGGGTGACATAGCCGATCTGCATGTTGGCGAGAAAGATGATGCCCAGATGGACCGGATGAATACCGTAACTCACAGCGACAGGGAGAATAAGAGGTATCATGATGACCAGGGCGGAAAAGATATCTAAGATCGCGCCCAGCATCAAGAGCAATATATTCAAAAGGATCAGAAAAGCAATTTTACTCGTCACATGGGCCTGGATTAATTCAAACAGCTTCATCGGTATCTGGGCGTCGATAAGATAGTTTGTTGAGGCGAGAGATGCGGCCAGGATGATAAGGATTCCGCCGACCATGACCATGGACTCGCGTATGATTCCGGCAAGCTGGGTGATTTTGATCTCTTTATAGATCAGTACCTCCACCACAAGGACGTACATGGCGGTTGCAGCCGCTGCCTCCGACACTGCAAAATATCCACTGTAGATCCCGCCTAACACGAAAAACGGCAAGGGAATCTCCCAGATTGATTCTTTAAACGCTGAACCGGCTTCTTTTATGGAAAATCCGGTCAAAGGGACCGGCCTTTTTCTATTTGCCCACAGGCTCCAGAACGACAGCATGACAACCATCAGAAGTCCTGGGAGAATACCTGCAATAAACAGGTCGGTGATTGTAAAATCAATTCCGATATCCATTTGCTGCGCAATAATGCCGTAAAGGATGAGTGGAAGAGATGGGGGCAGCAGGAGTCCGAGACTGCCGGACACGGTCACAAGACCGAGACTGAATTTTTCCGGGTAGTCGGCCTGAAGCAGGGCCGGATATAGAAGCGCCCCTAGAGCCACGATAGTTACTCCTGATGCGCCGGTAAAGGCGGTAAAAAAGGCGCAGGTAACAAACGCAACAATCGCCAGACCTCCCGGCATCCAGCCTAGAAAGGCACGTGTCAGCCGCACCAGCCGTTCCGAGGTATTGCTTTCTCCCAGAAGGTAACCGGCAAATGTGAACAAAGGAAACGCGAGTAAAACCGGAGTGTCTGCAATCCGGTAAATCTCAATGGCGATCACTGCGAGATCGACTTCCATTGCATGGAAACCGAGCATTGCGGCACCGATAATGACTGCAAAGAGAGGAGTGCCGAGGGAGGCGAGAAGAATCAGTATGAGCGCGAGAATATATGAAATCACAATGGGGGCTTGAAAATTGTTTTCAAACTGGTAAAGGAGAGTATGAAATGACGAAGCGCCATGACGGCAAAGGCGGCGGGAATGACAGCCTCGCAGACCCAGACAGGGATCGCGGCAAACGCGTTGCCGCCGTATTCGACTTCCATACGGACGAATTCAAGGCTGTAATATGTAACAATCGCGCAGACCGAGGCAGTGACAAGCTGCGTAACGGATTTTGAAATGTGTTTTGCCCGTTCCGGAAGATAACGGGTGACCACGTCAATGCAGATGTGTTTGTCCTGTCGGCTGGCCGTCATGGCACCCACAAGGCCTATCCAGAGCACCAGGATACGGATAAGGACATCACCCCAGATGATCCCGGAATCAAAAAAGTTTCTAAGAAAAATCTGCGTCACGGCCATGCCGATCATGAGAACCAAAAGTCCGATCAGGATTATGTCTTCCACACAATGAAGCGCAGCGACCGTACTACCCGTTATGGATCCGTCATGTTTCTTATTCGTTAGCATCCGCTTGTTTTGCACGGTATTCAAAAATGCGTTTTTCAATGGTATCCACAATCCCCTGAGAGAGTCTGCCGGCCTTTATCAGGCACGTCGGCACCTTTGAGGCTGCAAGATACCATTCTTGAAGCGCATCCGGAGGAGGCTTGAGGAACCGGACACCCTGTTTGCAAAGCGCGTTAAGCGCCTCTAAATTGTCCTTTCGGTTTTGCCGGTCAATCTCGTTAAATACCCGGCCCATTATTTCCCGGACCATATTCCGGTCCGTGGCCGAGATTTTTGAAAAAGCCCGTTTGTCCACTACCAGTATTCCGAAAACATACATGAACGGCAGTTCCATCAGGTAGTCGACCTGGGTGTGCCATTGGAGCGCCACGGCGCCGATCGGCGATGTTGTCACCGTATCGATCATGCCTGTCTGGAGTCCGGTCCGGACATCAGCAATGGATAGCGGTATAGGTGTCAGGCCGAATGCCTTTGCCGCCTCCAGGATTGTTGCGTCATTATCAGGAACCCATACCTTTTTCTCGCGCATTTCCTGAACCGACCGGATCGGATCATTGGACATCACATAGCCCAGGCCTCCTCCTGCCAGGCCCAGGGTCACGAACCCGGCCTTTTCCAGCCCTTTTACAACAATGGGGTCAACATAGAGGCGTACATAGTCAATCTCTTCCAGTGATCTGTATTTCATGGGAAGGTTATAGATCTGGATGTCCGGAAAAAATTGGGACAGGCTGCCGATGACAATCGCACCGCCATGCAACTGGCGGATCCGGATCTTGCGTATTACGGCCTTGTCGTTTCCCATAACCCCGCCGGGATAATATCTCAGGCGCACTCGGCCGTTGGTTTTCCGCTCCACCTCTTTTGCGCCTGCCCGCATCTTTTTCATCCACGCTGAGCCGTCAGGAGACAGGGTGGCGATCTTGAGAGTCACGGCGCCGGCCTGGCCGGTTATAAAGACAATAAACAAAATTGTTATAATTCGTATGAATACCGAAATTCTCATTAGTGCCTTAGTGGTAATTTTCTTGTTTTTTGTGGCAGAAAAACTCCGAAGTTATATGTGACGCCTGTGGTGCCACATGTTTTAAGGCACTTATCCAGGACCTTTAAAAATTTCCAGTTTATCTGGGTTAGAACCTCCCGCCCAGGAACAGAGAGGAAATAAATTGAGCAAAATTACCACTAAGGCACTAAAATCAGAAATAATCCTCACTGCTGTCTAAAAGTTTCTGTGCCTGCCTCTGGGCCAGCGTGTTG
>JAYEJK010000082.1:0-4683 GCA_034660535.1 Thermodesulfobacteriota bacterium
AGAAATTAGAAATGAGTACAGCAGGCATCGGATTTTCAGTAGAGAGGGGAGAATCAATAGCAAAAAATGGCAACCATTTGCTTACCGATTAAGTTGTTGAATTTTAAAAGAGCGTCCCTCTCCCTGCCCTCCAGATCCCCAGATTCAGCAGATTCACCAGATTCACCCACAGGTGAATATGAGTGCGGATGAATTGAGTAAGCTGGCGGAGCAATTGAAGGAGATGGTGGGGCAGTTTAGGGTATAAGAACAGTTGTGAGTGGTGAAAAAAAGGAAGAAGAAAGGCTTGTCACGGCGTAGCCGCAGGCGAAGCCGGAAGAAAGAAATTGATCTTTTTCCACTAACAACACACAACTCAACCAAACATATGGAGGACTAAAAATGATAAAGAAAAGTATGGGCATTAGAAGCAAATTGCTTTTAACGTTTTTATCCATAATAGTATTTACAGTAGTATGCACGACTTATTTTTCTATCAGAGCTACAGCAGATCCGTTGAGAGCTATAACAAACAGAAATGTGAAATCGATGGTGGATGAATTCTATACTTTTCTGGAAGCTAATCCGGATATTGATCAGGCTTTGATAAGAAAAATGTGTAACGAACAGATAACCATAGGAAAAACAGGGTTTATTTTTGTGATAAATCCTAAAGGGGATTTGCTGATTCACAAAAAAGCCGGTGGTAAAAACTGGGCGGCCAAACCACATATAAAGAAGATACTGGAAAGGAAAAATGGATATTTACGGTATCTTTCACCTAAGACTAAAACGTATAAGATTTCCGTATTTAGATTTTTTGAACACAGAAAATGGATAATAGTGGCGAGTGCATTTGAAGAAGAGTTTCTTGCGACACCGCGCTTAGAAATAATTAAGTATAGCAGTATAGCAGGAGTTATTATTACTATTATTGCTGCTGTGATTATTTTCCTTTTTACGGTGCGGATAACAAACCCCATATCAAAGGTTGCAGATAGCCTTAAGGACATTGCACAGGGAGAAGGTGATCTCACTAAACGCATTGAGGTCAAGAGTCGGGACGAAACAGGAGAACTTGCAAAACATTGCAATATCTTTATGGAAAAGCTTCAGGGAATTATAAAAGATATTGCAGGGAATGCCGAATTGCTCTCCACATCATCCACTGAACTGTCTGAAATTTCACAGCAGATGTCTTCAAGTGCGGATGAAACATCCGGCAGGGCGAATACAGTAGCAACTGCTGCAGAAGAGATGAGTTCAAATATGAATTCTGTAGCTGCCGCTGTAGAAGAAGCTTCGACCAATGTCGGCTTTGTTGCTACATCGACTGAGGAGATGACATCTGTTATCAATGAAATTGCCCAGAACACTGAAAAAGCCAGGGGTATAACAGGTGAAGCAGTTTCCGAAGCACAAAGTGCTTCGGAAAAAGTTGACGAGCTTGGGAAAGCAGCACAGGATATAGGCAAAGTGACAGAGACAATTACCGAGATATCAGAACAAACTAACCTTCTGGCTTTAAATGCAACAATAGAAGCCGCCAGGGCTGGTGAAGCAGGTAAGGGCTTTGCAGTTGTGGCAAACGAGATCAAAGAACTTGCCAAACAGACTGCCGAAGCTACCAGTGAGATAAGAAGTAAAATCGAAGGTATTCAAAATTCCACAGAAGGAACCGTATACCAGATCGAGCAGATTACAAAGATTACAAACCAGGTAAATGAAATAGTGGCAACCATTGCCACAGCAGTTGAAGAGCAGTCCGTAACAACAAAAGAGATTGCCAACAACGTTGTTCAGGCATCACAGGGAATTTCCGAGGTTACGGAAAATGTAGCCCAAAGTTCCACTGTGTCAGGAGAGATTGCAAAAGATATCGCAGAGGTAAACCAGGCCTCCAGTGAAATGTCAAACAGCAGCTCACAGGTGAATATGAGTGCGGAGGAGCTTACAAAGCTGGCGGAGAATTTGAAGGAGAAAGTGGGGCAATTCAGAATTTAGTTGTAAAGAAAAAGAAAGAAAAAAGCAAAGAAAGAAAAGAAAAAGAGAAAAGAAAAAGGGTCAAGTCGCCGTTTGACCTTTCTTCCCCCATACCACATTCTGTTTTACAACCCCAGCAGTCACTCTGTTGCTGTTTCAACCTCCTCAAACCCCTTCGGGGATCAGTGAACGATTAAATGGGACGCTGGTTCTAAAACAACTTATAATTCAGCACTGTCCCATATCCGAAGACCGGCAATTTTTTTAAAATGTTTGTTATAGGTAACAATAACCGCACCTGTTTCAACAGCATGTGATGCAATCCAAATATCATTGATCGGAAGAGGCGTCCCTGCTTCTTTTAAAGAATTTTTTATTGTACCAAATATTTCAGAAGTCTCTTGTGTCGCATCGATAGTTGCTACTGTCGGCTTGTGAAGAAAATCAGCAAGCATTTTAGAATTTCTCAGCTCTTTTGTTCCGCCTTTAAATCCCGCATAAAGTTCACCCAGCACAAAAATAGACATGTAGGTTATCTTGGATTTGGCTAGTATATCAAGTACTTCCTTGTCACCTGCCAAAAACGAACTGTACGCATTTGTATCAAGAATGATTTTATTCATGACCAATCAGCTGGATCAATTTTGTTAAAGTCTTTTATGTTCTGCGAGAATTCGTTCATGTCTGCGTCTGACCATTGACCAAATAGATCGAGGAAGTCATCCCTATGATTTTCGCTCACCGCAGATTTAAGGCCAAGGGCATCTGCCAGGAGTTGCTTTATTGTTTTATTTAAACTCATTTTTTGTTTTTTGGCCCTTTGTCGAATCAGCGAATCGAGTGGGTCGTCAAGTCCATGAATAGTTATTGATTTCATAGGTAGCCTCCTTATGAACTATAATTTAACAATTATGGTTCATGTTAATAATCGTTTAGAAAAAAAGCAATCACTTAATTTCCCCAAAAAACCAAAAACCAAAAAAGGGTCGGACCAAGTCAACCAATTGATATCAAACAAAAAATATCCAAAAAACAGGTGATTTTCAGCCTTAGAAGCCCCTTTTGGGGGGTAAAAAGGGCACTTTAAGAGAATTTAGAAACGTAATCTGATGGCACGAGCAAATAGACATTATATTCGCAGGCTGGATTTATCTTGGCAAAACAACGGGATGGACCGGGGTCGTGACACGCTAACTATTTGAAATAACGCAGTTGACTCTGTGTAAATGGCCTATTTGCTGCCCAATAACGTCATTTTTGGTATCAAAATGGACAATATTCAAATCAACTGGCGGGATCGCCGAACCAAACGCTCAACCTGAACAAAAGGGGCGAGGGATTTTGGGGCATTGGCAAGATGGGTGTCTCCTGTGCCTTCAACAAACCTCTGTCGCCCCTTTTGTCAGGTTAGCGGTCGTTGGCCTTGACAGAAATCGGAGATGATGTACAATTGTAATGTATACATCATTGGAGGTGCGACATGATAAGAACCCAAATATATTTAACAGATCGTCAACGTTCTGAATTGGCTACTATTTCAAAAACTTCTGGGAAAAAACAAAGTGAACTCATTCGAGAGGCTGTTGATTACCTAATCGATAAGGCAAGTAGCAGTCGGCGGGAAATCGTATTAAAGGATGCAGCCGGAATCTGGAAAAATCGTACGGATCTCCCTGATTTTAAGGCCGTACGGGCTGAATGGGATAGGTATTAACCATGGCGGTATCATTCCTTATTGACACAGATGTTCTGATAGATTTTTTCAGAGGTTACAATAAAGCGGTTACTTTCGTAAATACAAATTCAACACGGATCGTCCTGTCGTCCATTGTAGTTGCAGAGCTGTATGCTGGAGTAAAAGGAGAAGAAGAACTCTCTGCTTTAGAGAACTTTGTTTCCCTTTTCCGGATTATCCCTGTCACTTCAGAAATCGCCAAAACAGGAGGACTCTATAAAAACGATTACGGAAAATCTCACGGCGTGGGACTCGCAGACGCAATCATAGCGGCCACATGTATAATAGAAAATGCAGAGTTAAAGACGCTGAATGTAAAGCACTACCCTATGATAAAGGGTCTAAGATCAACCTATAAAAAATAATGGGCCAACCAGCCAATTCACTTGACCAGAATGAGCGCTGTTCAGTTGCTGCAAATACGGGGCCGGCAAGTGATTAAAACGTTATACTCAAAAAAATAATTTGAAATATGAGTGCTATAACTGAGTGCCCAAAATGCCAAAAAAAGTTTTCCGTTAAGAACCATTTGAAATATGGATTACGTTTTAATCTATCATTTATGAAATTAGCATTTAGAAATATCGCATTTCCTTGGATTGATGGTTTGGAAGAAATCTATAAGCCCAATATGGTTGTCTGCCCTCAATGTGGCAATGAATTTAATTCAAAGGGCTACAGATATTTTGTAATCGTTCACAGGCCCTCCATCTGAACGCGATCAGCCCGGCTCACATATTACTTATATGGTGAGCCGAACTGCTAGCGCCCATATGGAGCGCCTGAGAACGATTACATTCTTAAGGGGTCTGCAAAATATGGGGGCACTCTGAACGGTTACGATATTTTGGCTTCATTGAAGCTAAGGGTCTGGAAAGAAATAACTTGGATTTTCCGTTTCCGAACTGTATCACACCTTTAGCCGGTTTGACATCCCCGAAATCCTCACCGTAGCCCTGCTACGCTTGCGGTTTCGTGAATATCAA
>JAYEJK010000083.1:0-4657 GCA_034660535.1 Thermodesulfobacteriota bacterium
AGATAAGGGGTAACGAGTTTTCCCTTCACTTCAGCCTTCTACCTTCAGTCTAACCCAGATAAACTGGAATTCTTAAAGGTCCTGGACTATTTTCAGTACCCCCCTGAGGGGTATAAGGGTCTGGAAAGAAATAACTTGGGTAATTCCGATCCGAAATGTGTTGCAGATTTAGTCGGTTTGATATTCACGAAACCGCAAGCGTAGCAGGGCTACGGTGAGGATTTCGGGGATGTCAAACCGGCTAAAGGTGTGATACAGTTCGGAAACGGAAAATCCAAGTTATTTCTTTCCAGACCCTAAGTACCTTTACGAAAATATTTTCTAAGGCACTAAAAGCCTTCAGCGCAGCTGGCTGGAATTATTACGAATTTATAAACGATCTATTGTGAGGAAAAATAAATGACAAATAATTGCATGAAAAGAAGCAGTGGTTTTATCATCGCGGTTCTGGTCCTTATCGCAGGATTTTTTGCTGTCTCTCTGCCGCAGGATGTAAAGGCGGCATCTGATCCGCCCGATTCCTTTGCAGATCTTGTTGAAAAATCAGGGCACACAGTAGTCAACATTTATACGATGCAGGTAGTAAAATTAAAAAATTCACCCAACGATTTTTTTTCCCACGGTGAGAATGAATTATCTGATTTATTCAAACATTTCTTTGGGTTACATGATTTCCAGGGTAGGACGCCGAAGCCCGGACGTGAAATGAAAAAGACCAGCCTCGGCTCAGGCGTCATCATCTCGAGTGACGGATACATTGTAACCAATAACCATGTGGTTCAAGATGCTGAAGAAATCCATGTCCGTTCTTCTGAGCATGAGGAATATCTCGCAAAGATTATCGGCAGGGACCCGAAAACCGATGTGGCCCTGATTAAGATTGAAACCGACAGGCCCCTTCCCTACGCCGAATTTGGTGATTCCGACAAACTGCGTGTAGGTGATTGGGTGATTGCTATCGGAAACCCATTCGGCTTTGAGCAGACTGTAACCGCAGGCATAGTCAGCGGCAAAGGACGCTCAATCGGACACGGACCCTATGAAAATTTCATTCAGACGGACGCTTCGATAAATCCTGGGAATTCCGGCGGTCCCCTGTTCAACACGGCAGGCAAAATGATAGGTATCAATACGGCGATTTTCAGCAAAAACGGCGGAAATATGGGAATTGGTTTTGCTATTCCCATAAATATGGCAAATAACGTTGTCAGTCAGCTTAAGGAGCACGGAAAGGTCATCAGGGGATGGCTCGGTGTCTTGATCCAGAACGTTACTCATGATCTTGCCGAGCAGTTCGACCTGGACAGGCCCATAGGCGCCCTTGTGGGCAAGGTGACTGAGGACGGCCCGGCTGACAAGGCCGGTCTCAAGCTCGGAGACATCATCATTGAATATCAGGGCAGGGAAGTGACCAGAATGAGCCTGCTTCCGTCAATGGTGGCTCAGTCCGTTGTGGGCACTGATGCTGAATTGGTTGTGATCCGCGATGGCAAAAAGAAGAAAATCACGGTGACCATAGGCAAACTGAAAGAAGTTGATGTGATTGCCGGCATTTCTGAAAGCAAAATAGGACAGGATCTGGGACTGACGGTTCAGGAATTAACGCCGGAGCTTGCCAAATCCATGGAACTTGACGAGATTACCGGGTTGCTTGTGGCCGACGTAGAGCAGGATACACCGGCGTTTGAAGAAGGTCTTCGCAGGGGAGATATTATACTTGAAGTGGACCGGACGCCTGTTGAAGACATGAAGGATTTTAATAAGGCCATGGAAAACGCCAAAAAAAAATCTAACATCTTATTCCTGATCAGGCGTGACGAATTCACCCGGTTTGTTGTACTGAAAAAATAACCGAATATTTACAAAATCCGTTGGTTTTATTTCATTATAATCATGATTTCATCAGAACATATCAGAGTGTGCAATCTAAGAGCGTACAAGAAAAAGATGATTTCTGCCTGGGCAGTCGCTTGTTGCATACTTATTTTGATGGCAGTCATAACTGTTGCTAATGCAGGAGAGAAACAGGCGGATGGAGAAGACCAGGGCAACCCTGCCCCGATGGATGGTGAGGATTTGCAAACCGTTGTCATGCCGGGTTTGGAGGGAAAAAAAGAAATCAACAGCAGTGACCACACAGATGACGGTGATGAGACAGGGGGTGAAGTCTATCAGTTATCCGTGGATGTTCAGTCTGTTGATCTCCGCTCCGATTTCAGAGCATCTCCGACTATAGGCAGGCCTGAGCTGGCTGTAGAATTCACCAACAGGTCAACAGGTGTGGTTGTAGACTTTTTGTGGGATTTTGGAGATTATATCACGAGCACGATGCAGAATCCTCTACATATATACACCAGGGAAGGGACCTATTCCGTCCGCCTGACCGTGACGGATGCGGATTCCAATGTCCATACAAACGTAAAAGAGGACTACATCACAGTCTCAAGCTCTTTTGTCAATGAGCCTGATCCCAGGCTGGATGCCTTCCCCGGCCCGGCGGTT
The DNA here is from genome assembly GCA_034660535.1 of Thermodesulfobacteriota bacterium. Lineage (GTDB taxonomy): Bacteria > Desulfobacterota > Desulfobulbia > Desulfobulbales > DAOVYS01 > DAOVYS01. The sequence continues at coordinate 2,503 of JAYEJK010000083.1, forward strand.
GACAAAAGAGATTCCCGGTCCATCGGCAAAGCCACAGCCGCTTCTTCGGACGCCGAACCTGTGGAGATGACCGACGAGTATAATTATTCGGATTCTGCAGTGATTGATTCAGAATGGGCCAAGAGAAGGCTGCTGCGGTTACCGCCTATAAGAAAGGAACTCGGTAAAGAATAAATAGCACGTTTGGTGGCAAAGTTTCCACGATGTAGCTTGATACGTTTAATTTCGTGCAATGTTTACGGCGTGAGATAATTTTCTCCACAATAAGTGCGGTTGATCACAAAAACATTCTCCCGGTTATTCAGATACAAACGCTTTTTTTAAAAATCGATCCAACAAATTCTTTTTTTGTCTCGCCATCCTGCTCGGACCACAGGTTTTGATAAAGAAACTACATAGCGATAAGTCGCTATGTAGTTTCTTTATTTATTATGCCGGGCATACCTCCAAGGGAGATTTCGCCGGATATCCATCATCAAAGAACAGGCATACTATGACATTTGATATTGATTTTATTCTGGAAACCCTTGAAAAAGAAGTAAGCGGCTATGCCGTGCCCATTGTGGATTTGATTGCCGTACAGACAAAGGATCCCTTCAAAGTCCTGATGGCAACGATTTTATCGGCCAGAACAAAGGACGAGACCACGGCCGGCGCCTCGGCCCGTCTTTTCAAAAAAGTAAATGATGTTGATGGTCTTTCCCGTCTTTCCGAGGATGAGATCGCCAAGCTCATCTATCCGGTGGGTTTTTATAAAAATAAGGCCCGTTATCTGGCAAAATTACCCAAGGCGCTGCAGGCTTTTGGCGGAAGGGTCCCGGATGATATCGATTCTCTGGTCACCCTGCCGGGCGTAGGCAGGAAAACAGCCAATCTGGTTGTCTCTATTGCATTCGGCAAGCCGGCCATCTGCGTGGATACCCATGTCCATCGCATCATGAATATCTGGGGTTATGTCGACACAAAGACACCGCTGCAGACTGAAAAGGCGTTGCGGGCAAAACTGCCGGAGAAGCGGTGGCTTCGGGTGAATTCCATTCTGGTCGCCTTTGGTCAGGGAACCTGTCGGCCGGTGGGTCCTCACTGCGACAGTTGCGTGATTCAACAATTTTGTCCGCAAATCGGCGTTAGTCCACGGAAATCCCTCCAGTCCCGGCAAAAGGCCCGTTCCGCCGGAATCAAAAAAATTATTTCCTGGAATGTCAACGGTATCCGCGCCATTGAAAAAAAGGGTTTTATTGAGATCGTCCGTGAAATGGATCCCGATATTCTGGCTCTCCAGGAAACCAAGGCCCGGCCCGAGCAACTTTCTCAGAATTTAATCAATATTAACGGCTATCACTCTTTTTGGCACAGCGCCAAAAAAAAAGGCTATTCCGGCGTGGCTGTTTACTCACGGCAGGAACCTCTTAAGGTCTGTTATGGTATCGAACAAAAAGAATTTGACGAGGAGGGCAGGGCGCTGACCCTGGAATTTGCCGATTTTTTTCTGGTCAATGTTTATTTCCCCAACGCGGCCCATGGTTTGAAAAGGCTGGATTATAAACTTGATTTTAATCGCCGGCTCCTTGCCTTTGCCAATGGCCTGGCCGATAAAAAATCCGTGGTGATCTGCGGTGATTTCAATGTGGCGCATAAAGCCATTGACCTGAAGAATCCGGAAATCAATGTCAAGAATCCCGGCTTTACGCCAGAGGAAAGGGCCTGGATGGACGAGTTTATTGAAGCCGGTTATCTTGACACCTTTCGCAAATTTCATTCCGGCCCCAACCATTATACCTGGTGGAGTTACCGCTTTAATGCCCGGGCCAGGGATATCGGCTGGCGGATTGACTATTTTTGTGTCGACAAAAAGAGTGAGGATCGAATCGAAAATGCTTCTATATTAAAGGATGTCATGGGTTCCGATCATTGCCCGGTCAATCTGGATTTTAGATGATTGTAACGATGTAACCGGTCAATGCACAGAGCACGAAATACACGGGTTATCCTCCGATATTTCAGCCCTGGGTTGCGGGCAGAGCACGCTTTAGTACCTTAGTGGTAATTTTCTTGTTTTTTCTACCCCTCAAGGGGGCACTGAAATGAGTGGCAGGAAATCAAAAAGGTGAAATATTTTTAAATAGTTACACGCAGCTGTTAAGGTACTTATACC
>JAYEJK010000084.1:0-4631 GCA_034660535.1 Thermodesulfobacteriota bacterium
CTCAAGGGGGTACTGAAAAGAGTCCAGGACCTTTAAAGAATTCCAGTTTATCTGAGTTAGAAATTCGTAATTGATAATGGGAAAATGGAGCGGGGTCGGATATTCAGAACGGCCAGACGACGTCCAGGATTCCGGTAATCCAGCCGGGATGCTGTTTAGCGCTTATCATTCCAATACCGCTGTATTCAATTCGTGCGTCGGCTATATAGGATGAGAGTATGGAATTATCTTCTGAAATATCACTGGGGCGGACGATGCCCGACAATATGATATGCTGGGCCTCGTTATTCACGGATACCTCCCTGAACCCCCTGATTATCAGGTTCCCGTCTAGTGTCACATCAACGACCCGGGCGGACACGGTTGCGGTGACCGTGCTGTTTCTGGAGGTCTCTCCCGTACCTTCAAACTCAGTTTTAAAATCCACCGCAGGAGAGCTGGTTGAAAGAAAATCGTTTTTGTTGCTGAGGAAGTTGTAAATGCCGGGGAGTGACGAAATATTGGCGGTCAGTTTGCTTGAGCGGTCGGTCTTGGTTTCCGCTTTTTTGAAGCCTGAGGATGTTTCCACGATCTTCACAAGGACGATGTCACCGATTGTGCGAGCCCGGCTGTCCTGGTACAGGCTCTTTGATGATTGGATGTTAAATATAGCGCCCTCCTGTGACTTGGCCTTCTCTCTCACCACGGTCGGCAGATGATCCCTTTCAGGAATCGTAATGGCTGATGAGCCTTTGCCGATATCGGTTGAGACACTCACACAGTTGCCAAGAATCAAGGCCGGAAACAGAGTCAGTAATATTCGATAGATATCTGTTCGCATTTTTTTTATTTCCTGATAATTGTCGGAATCGTGCTTTTTACGAAACGGACAACCTTGAATCGTTGAACCCCAAAAATTCAAATATTTTCGGCTAGTAATTGTAAATATTCGGCTTAATGCCGAAAAATAGCTAACCCAGATAAACTGGAAATTTTAAAAGGTCCTGGACTATTTTCAGTACCCCCCTGAGGGGTATAAGTGCCTTAAAACATGTGGCACCGCGGGCGTCACATATAACTTCAGAGTTTTTCTGCCACAAAAAACAAGAAAATTACCACTAAGGCACTAAAACCACCGAATTGTAACTGTTTGACAGCGCTTCACAGGAAGGTGATCAGGCCGATCAGCTATACACTGGTATGCTGGGCGGCCTGATCACCTTCCTGTGGAGTGCTGCCGAATAGTTACTAGTAATTGACCTCCACTGTGCCGGAATCAAGCACCTTGGCAAATACTTCTTTTCTACTCATCAGATTCTTAACACGTACGAGTTCGCCCATGGCGCCGGGATTCCGTATCTCGCCCGGTACCGTGACCCGGATATTTTCTGATTTTGCCTGAATAGTGACCAAATCGCCTCGTTTGACAAGTGGAGGAGCTTCCAACTGGTGGGAAAAGAGTACGGCTCCGGCACGGAGCGAACTTTTGAGCCTCAAGCCCACGGCCATTTCGGTTGATTTTATAAAGTCAGGACCCAGCATGGAAATGTTCCGCCGTATTACCCTGATGTCATTCTCGGCAAGGACCGTATGACGTTTGATGCGCCTGTTTGTGCACAGGACTTCGCCATAGAGCTGGAGATCGCCGCTCATTCTCACCTGGCCGTATTCTTTGCCGTTAATCATTAGGACCACGGTTATGGCCTTTCTGCCGAGGTAATTGGAATGGGTCCGGTTGATCAGGCGATACTCGATGGCGCCTGTCGGGACGGTCATTGTGGCTGGTCTTGCTGAAAAACCCGAGACCACCAGATTCTCCTCAGGCCATAGCGCGTTCTCCGTTATAATTTCAGAAAAAATCGGTTTCAGCTCTTCCTGGGTCAGCAATATAACTTCACGGTCGGATGCCTGTCCGGTTTGAACGAAAAAGAAAAATAATGGAGGAGTAAGAATAATAAGGGAAAAAACAAAAATAATTTCAGCTCGCATAAGCACTGCCCCTATCGTTTCAATGAGTTAGCAATTTCAAGCAGTTGATCTGCGGTCGTTATCGCCTTGGAATTTACTTCAAAAGCCCTTTGTGTGATGATCAGGTTTACCATCTCTTCGGTCACGTCCACGTTGGATGTCTCCAAGTAGCGCTGGGCGATTGTGCCCATTCCATCTGTTCCGGGGTCGGCTTCAACCGGCTGCCCTGATGCCCCTGTTTCAGCAAAAAGATTACCGCCCATGCTTTTAAGCCCTGCAGGATTAATAAAATTATGCAGGGTGATCTGGACGGAGCCCAAGGTTTCCATGGCCGCGTTCTGGGCAACCAGCAACCCTCCGGAGTCAATGGCAATAATTGTAGTGCCTTCCGGGATGGCAAATTCAGGTTGCAGCCGGTCGCCGTTTGCGGTCACTATATATCCATCACCATCCTTTTTAAAATCCCCGGCCCTTGTATAATATTCATCGCCGTCGCGGAGTATCTGGAAGAAACCCTGACCCTCGATGGAGAAATCAAGTTCATTGCCTGTGTCTGCATAATCCCCCTGTGTGAAAATTTTCTGTACCGAAGTGGGACGCACACCCAGACCGATCTGGATCCCTGTGGGCACATGCCCCCCTCCTGCCGTGTCTACACCGGCCAGGCGCAGTGTTTGATAGAAGAGGTCCTCAAAGTGAGCGCGGCTCTTTTTAAAGCCTGTAGTGTTGACATTGGCCAGGTTATTAGAGATGACATCAAGCTGCAGTTCCTGGCCGATCAGGCCGGTTCGTGCTGAATAGAGTGCGCGAATCATTGTAGTTCTCCTGTATTAAGTAAAGACATCCGTTGCTATGTCAATTTTCCGACGCTGTTCACGGCCTTGTCGTCAAGGCTGTCGATGGCGTGCACACTTTTTTGCTGCGCTTCATAGGCCCTGTGCAGATCGATCATTGCAGTCATTTCAACCACAGTGCTGACATTGGATGCTTCAAGGTAGCCCTGCCGGACTTGTAAAAATTCCGGGGTCAGTTCCTGGGCCCTTTCGTCAACAAGCCTGAAATTATTTTCCCCCTCTTTTTGAAGGACATCGGGATCAGTAAAAGTGACTACCGAAAGTTGTCCCATCTCCTCGCCGTCAACGCTGATGCGGCCGTAACGGTCGATACCGACTTCATCGCCTTGGATCGTAATTTCTCCACCCTGGCCCATCACCAGGTGTCCGTCCGGAGTAACCAACTGACTTTGGTCATTGCGGAAAAAATTTCCGGCCCGCGTATATCGGATGCCCAGAGGAGTCATGACCTTAAAAAAACCTTTGCCGTTTATGGCAAGATCAAGGGGGTTCCCTGTCAATTCCATGGTTCCCTGTGCATAATCAGTAATGACCTTCATGGCCTTGCCGACACGCTGGCGCTGGTCGCTTGCCGTGTAAAGCATTTCCCAGAATGTGACGTTTTCCTTCTTGAAACCGTTGGTATCGACGTTTGCCAGGTTGTTTGAAACCTGATTCATACGACGTTCCTGGGCCAGGAGAGTTTCAACGCTTTCGATCAGGCCCAGTCGGTTTTTTATATACATAATGCACCTCATTTCCTGTTTGTTTTAATTTTATGCAACTAATATGCCAGGGAGTGAGCGAGAGGATTAAAAAAGGAGGGCGCAGCAGGTCTCAAATGATGTTGATCGGCTTGTAACCTGCCTGAATAATTAACGGTTATGTTGTGGATTCTTCCGCCCAGATTATCTCTGAATTCTGGAACAGGTGGTGTATTGATTTTTCCATTTCGTCAGCAAACTGACACTCGGATTTTTTCACCGGCATCAACTCGGAATCGAAATAACCACAGATGTCCCAGGATACAACAGGATTTAGATGACCGATGTATGAATGAAAAAGTCCGTTTCTGGCATGGCCGAAGTATGTGCGGCCTTCTTGAATCGTTTTCATGATTTTGATATATTGCATAAGTCGTTCTCCTTTAAGCTTTCAGTAAACCCGGTCAGTGAGCAGGGTAACCGTTCACATGGGTGGAAAAGGTTGAAAACACTCTGATCCTTGGGGCTCAAGTAAAAATAACTTGTACATCTTCCATCTCATCTTCAGGCCGTTTTGGGCCGATTGTGAGGTTACAAAATCCTCAAATTAGCGCTGCTAGTCCTGCGGTTTTGTAACCTCACAATCGGCCCAATCCGACCTAAATCTGAGCGCAATATTGTCCAACTTATTTTTACTTGAGCCCTTAGCTCTTAGCTGCCGGACGGGACGGAGTAACTCTCGTTTGTCCGGTAGATAAATGAAAGTATCTCAGCCACAACCAGATAGGTTGAGGCGGGAATTTCCTCTTTTAGGTCCAGGCGGGAGAGGATTTCGATCAGGTCGGCATCCTCGTGTATCGGGATGTCATGTTCCTTTGCCAGTTCAATGAGTTTTTCCGCAATTAGTCCAATTCCCTTGCCTACAACAATAGGGGCGGGATCTTTATCGCGATCATATCTCAGGGCAACAGCTTTTTTCCGGGGATGCCTGTTGCCGGAATTGGTTTTTTCAGTCATAATGTTAGTATGTTCTAGAAAATTGCGTGATTGATTGTCGACTCCTGTTGATAAATACCTACTGTAAAGTAATCGTTCACAGGCCCTCCATCTGAACGCGCCCAACGGAAGTGCCCTTGGGGTGCGATCA
>JAYEJK010000085.1:0-4622 GCA_034660535.1 Thermodesulfobacteriota bacterium
CATGTAACCGTTCAGAGGTGCCCCATATTTTGCAGACTCCTTAAGAATGTAATCGTTCTCAGGCGCTCCATATGGGCGCTAGCAGTTCGGCTCACTATATAAGTAATATGTGAGCCGGGCTGATCGCGTTCAGATGGAGGGCCTGTGAACGATTACGACGGCATTGTCCAGATTTTTGAATGCGCCGATCTGAATGGAATAGCCCATCCTGGTAAGTTTTTCAGGATGGGCATGAGCCGCCGGGCATGGTAACTCAACCACCTTACGACCACAGCCGGTAAGTAACCCGACCAGGATCATGGTAAAAATAATCAGGATCGATTTTGCAGGTCGTTTTACGGTTGGATTCACCATGTGAAATGAACTTAAAAAATTAGTAAGCTTTTTGAAGTAACTATAGAAATGTCCCGCATTATTTCTAAATGAACCTTGAACTTTGAGCTTCAACTTCATGATTTGATTTATTTAGGGTCAAAACTAACAACAGGGAGCTAATTTTATCGAAACCCATGTAATTAAGCAGATTCCGGTCAAAAATTCAATGGCCGGATCCGGGTGGAGACTTGTAACTGGTGAGTCGAAAGTTTTTCTAACTTATTGATCCTGTATAATGGGCATTGTCATTATCCGGGCGTTGGTATCAACGCATTTCAGTCCACGCCAAACCATATGCACGGCATTGTTATTTTAGAAATTACGAATTACGAATATAATGTTATGAAAGTAATGACGTTATGTGCAAGACAACAAAAAATCGTAATTCGTAATTTTTAATCCAACTATTATACAAATTCTCAAAAGAGGCCTTAAGTGCTTGCTAAAATTCTGAGCTGCGCAGTGGTCGGTGTGGATGGTCTGATCGTGGAAGTAGAGGTGGATATTGTGGACGGTCTGCCTGCATTTTCCACGGTGGGTCTGCCGGAAATCGCGGTCAGGGAGAGTAAAGACCGCGTAAAGGCCGCCATCAAGAACTCCGGGTACAAATTTCCGAACCGCCGCATTACGGTCAACCTGGCTCCGGCTGACCTGAAAAAGGTGGGAACAGGATATGACATGCCGATCGGGCTTGGGATTCTGGCGGCAGCCGAGATATTTTCAAGCGAATTTTTTGATAAATATGCTGCTATCGGCGAACTTTCCCTTGACGGCAGCGTAAGGCCTACACGCGGAATTCTGCCCATGGTGATAGCCGCTCGGGACTCCGGCTTAAAAGGGATACTCGTTCCACAGGCAAATGCGGTTGAGGCGGCCGTGGTGGACGGAATTGATGTGATCGGCGTGAAAACACTGTATCAATCAGTTGAATTCCTCGCAGGAATAAACGATATCCTTCCCACGGAGATTGATTTAGATCGGATATTTAGAGATGAAATGATTCATGATGTGAACTTTTCCGAAGTCAAGGGCCAGGAGCACGTCAAAAGGGCCCTTGAAATCGCGGCGGCCGGGAGCCACAATGTTTTGATGAAAGGCCCTCCCGGTTCCGGCAAGACCATGCTGGCACGCCGCCTGCCGACGATTCTGCCGGACCTCTCGTTTGAAGAGGCCCTTGAAACGACAAAAATTTACAGTGTCATGGGGCTTCTTTCGGAAAATCGGGGGCTTCTTACCACAAGATCGTTCAGATCCCCTCATCACACGATTTCAGACGCAGGTCTTATCGGCGGTGGACAGGTCCCTAGACCAGGCGAGGTGTCACTCGCCCATAACGGGGTTCTGTTTATGGATGAACTCCCGGAATTTAAAAAAAATGTTTTGGAAGTGATGCGTCAGCCGATGGAAGATGGAGTTGTCACTATTTCCCGGGCTGCGACTTCAATGACGTTTCCGGCAAAGTTTATGCTCGTTGCCGCTATGAATCCGTGCCCGTGTGGTTTCCTGGGGGACCCGAAACACGATTGCAACTGTACGCCGGTTCAGGTCCAGCGCTATGAAAGCCGTATCTCAGGACCGCTTCTGGACCGGATAGACCTGCATCTTGAGGTCCCCGCGGTTCCATTTAAAAAGATTTCAGACCAGACTGAGGCGGAATCATCCGAGGAAATCAGAAAACGTGTAATTAAGGCGGTTCTAATTCAAAGAGAACGGTTTAAACGTCGCAGAAAATATAAGAGTAATGGCAGGATGAGGCCAAAGGATCTCAAGAAATATTGTATTCTCGACCATTCTTCGAGCCTTCTGCTTGAAGACGCTGTAAACAGCCTGGGTCTATCAGCCAGGGCCTATCACAGGATACTGAAAATCGCCCGCACCATAGCAGATCTTGCAGCAAGTGAATTAATAAAATCCGAGCATGTTGCCGAGGCGGTGCAATACAGGCGGTCAGCCGGGAAAAGATAAGGTAATCGTTTACACTTAGGGTCTGGAAAGAAATAACTTGGATTTTCCGTTTCCGAACTGTATCACACCTTTAGCCGGTTTGACATCCCCGAAATCCTCACCGTAGCCCTGCTACGCTTGCGGTTTCGTGAATATCAAACCGACTAAATCTGCAACACATTTCGGATCGGAATTACCCAAGTTATTTCTTTCCAGACCCTTATTTTTTGTCTAAAACCTCTCTTATTTTTTTAGATATCTCCTGTAAGCCATAGGGTTTCTGTATAAAGGCATCGCAACCACGTTCCAATATTTCCTTTGCCTGGCCGTTTATGCTGTATCCGCTTGAAAGGAGAACCATGGCTTCGGGATTGATCTCCTTTATTTTGTCATAGACTTCTCCGCCGCTCATGTCGGGCATGATCATGTCGAGAATTATCAGACCGATCTCATCTTTTTGCCTTTTGTAAACTTCCACGGCTTTTTTCCCGTTTTTTTCCGTCAACACCTTGTAACCAAGTTCTTTGAGCATTCCCCGGCCGACATCGAGGATCATATCTTCATCATCTATAAGAAGAACAGTCTCCGCACCCTTTAATGTCTCGCCATGGATCCTTTTTTCCTTTGCCTCGACCTCCTTTCTCGAAGCCGGCAGGTAAATATAAAAAGTGGTTCCTTTGCCCGGTTCACTGTAAACATGCAGGAGGCCGCCATGATTCTGAATGATCCCATAAGCGGAAGCAAGGCCCAGGCCAGTCCCCTGTCCCATCTTTTTAGTGGTAAAAAATGGTTCAAATATCCTTTTCCTGGTATCTTCATCCATGCCGACCCCGGTATCGGTTACAGATATTTTCACATAATTACCGGGCGTTACGCTGAAAGGCACGACATAACTTTCGTCTATCACACAATGGCTTGTTTCAATATAGATATCCCCACCATGCGGCATGGCCTGCCAGGCATTGACATAGAGATTTAACAACACCTGCTCGATCTGGCCCCGATCTATTTCAACCGGCGAGATGTCTTTTTGATATTTTTTATGAATAGTTATCTCTTTTCTGGTGCGGCCGAACATTTCAGAGCTTTTATCGATCAACTCGTTTATATCGGTTGCTTTGACCTCGTATTTGCCGCCCCTGGCAAAACCAAGAAGTTGTCTGGTGAGTTGTATCCCCCTTTTAACCATATCCTCTATTCCCTTGACATGTCCAAGACACGGGTGACCGCCTAAGTCATTATGCAGCATAATCAAAGAAGTGTACCCCTTGATACCCATAAGCAGATTGTTAAAGTCATGGGCAATGCCGCCTGCAAGGGTGCCGATCGCCTTCAGGTTTTTTGCCTGCATCAATTGAGCCTCAAGACGCTTACGATAAGTCCTGTCACGGATACAGCCCTGGTAACCCAGAATAGTTCCGTCAACAGCCTTGCGCAAATTGGCGGTCAGCAAACAATCCATCTCCGTCCCATCCTTCTTGTGAAGCTTTAATTCAAGGTCTTTAATAAAACCATTTAGTTCGATCTCCCGTGTATAGCGATCTCTGTCATCCGGATTTACGTATATCTCCCTGGCTTTAAGCACTGTCATTTCTGCTTTTGTATAATCAAAGAGATCAAGCAAAGACTGGTTGACATCAACGAAGCTGCCTTCTCTGGTAGTTATATAAATCGCATCTCTGCAATTTTCAAAAAGGGTGCGGTATTTTTGTTCACTCTCTTTTATTTTTTTCTCCATCTTGTGCTTGTAAAGAGCCATCTCGATGCTGGTGTGTAATTCTCTTTCTTCAAAGGGTTTGAGTATATAGCCATAAGGCTCCGTGATTTTTGCCCGCTGTAATGTTTTGACATCCGTACAGGCCGTAAGATATATTATCGGCACGTCGAAGCCGCCACGTATTTTCTCCGCCGCTTCAACCCCGTCTATATCTCCTTCCAATACGATATCCATCAGCGCCAGATCCGGATGCATTTCCATTGCGTTTTTAATAGCTTCCTCTCCGGAAGAGGCAACGCCTGGGACATGGTATCCTAAATTTTCCAACGTGTTTTTTATGTCCTTTGCAACGACACCTTCATCTTCAACAATCAAAATCCGTGCTTTTCCCATCTTGACTCCCTCGCTTACAACCAACGTTCCACGTTCCGGGTTCAAAGGTTCAAAGGTTATTTAATCGGAATTTTTTCCTATTCAACCATGAACCCTGAACGTGGAACCTTGAACCGCAATTAACGGATCTTATTGGTATCTAAGGGGCTGGAAAGAAATAACTTGGGTGATTCCGATCCGAAATGTGTTGCAG
>JAYEJK010000086.1:0-4621 GCA_034660535.1 Thermodesulfobacteriota bacterium
AATAACAAGGATAAAACAAATCATGTACCGCACACCTATTTTTATAATTGCCGTATTTTTTGCAGCGGTTGTCTGGCAGCCTGTTGGGGCTGCTGTGGACGGGCGTATCAACAACACGTTCAGTGTTGAGGATTCCCCGCTTGATATTGCTGTTTCTGTTGACGGCAAGTGGATATTTGTCTTGGCGGAAGGAGGAAAGGTGTGTGTGTTTTCTCCGGACGGTGAATTAAATGACGAGATTCAGGTAGATCCTTCCATGGACAGGATTGATGTGACCGGGCTTGCCGCAGCCAAACTGAGGAATAAAATCGTTCTGAGCAGCCGGAAGACGGGAAAAGTCCAGGAGGTTCTTTTTGACTTTGTGATGGAGATCAACACAAGGGGCTCGCCGTCCAGGGGTCCGGTCGGGGCCCCTGTGGTTCTGGCGCTTTTTACCGACTTTCAATGCCCGTACTGCTCTCAAATGGGGATGATTATCGAGAAGTTGCTTGAAAAGAATCCTGAGACAATCAGAGTAGTGATCAAGAACTATCCAATCTCAAGGCACAAGTTTGCTGAACAGGCGGCCCGGGCATCTCTGGCAGCGGACCGGCAGGGCATGTTCTGGGAGTTTCATGACAGGCTTTTTGAGAATTACAGGGAGTTGTCCGCGGAAAAGATAGATGAAATCGCGGCGGAACTTAAACTTGACATGAAAAGTTTCAAGACGGACATGCAAAGCCGGGCTGTGCGGCAGCAGGTGAACATGGACATGCAAGACGGGCGTAAAGCCGGGGTGCGCGGCACGCCCATCCTGTTTGTAAACGGAATAAAGGTGCGTGACCGTTCTATTACAGGAATTCAAAAGTTGATCAACGAACAGCTAGTAAAAAAACAACTTGGTAAATAAAGTTGAAAAAAAAGGCTTTTACAGAACCAGCCGTTGTTGAACTCTCTTTTCCGGACAATAAAGCCGCGCAATTGTTATTCGGTGACTTAAACCGGAATCTCACTGCAATTGAGAAGTCAGCCCACGTTAGCTTGGGGGTCCGGGGAACCACGGTTACAGTCAAGGGAGTACGGCATGAAGTTGCACTGGCTGAAATGGTTCTGAATCAATTGTTCGATTTGATCAAGGCCGGCTACCCTGTATACCCGCAGGACATACTCTACGCAATCCGAATCCTGGAGCGTTCTCCAAAGGCCGGCTTGAAAGATATATTCCTTGATCAGGTATATATCACATCCAACCGGACCGTGGTATCCCCCAAAAGCATCAACCAGAAGTTGTACATAGAGAGTATCCGGACCCATGACATGGTTTTCGGAATCGGTCCGGCCGGCACAGGCAAGACTTATCTGGCCGTGGCAATGGCTGTCTCGGCCCTCACGAGCAACCAGGTAAAATCAATTATCCTTACCAGGCCGGCTGTTGAGGCCGGCGAAAGGCTGGGATTTCTGCCCGGGGACATTGTCCAGAAAATAAACCCTTATCTCCGCCCGCTCTATGATGCCTTAAATGATATGCTCGGACGAGAGCGTGCCGCTGAGCTGGTAGAACAGGGCATAATCGAAATAGCCCCCCTTGGCTTTATGAGAGGCCGTACTTTAAACTGCGCGTTCGTGATTCTGGACGAGGCGCAGAACACGACCCACGAGCAGATGAAGATGTTTTTGACTAGAATGGGATTTAATTCAAAGTCTGTAATCACCGGGGACATCACGCAGATTGACCTGCCGAGCAGCCGGGGGTCCGGCCTGATCAGGGCCTCGAAAATCCTGAAGAACATCAAGGGAATTTCTTTTAACTATTTTTCCGATGCGGACGTGGTGCGTCATCCACTGGTTCAGGATATTATCCGGGCCTATGAAAAAAAAAGAAAGGAGAGTGGAAAGGCTTAAAGTCTATATAACCATTCATGGTTAGGAGTCCTATTAAAATGGCTGTGCTTATCTCGTCCGAATTGACCGGCCGTATGCCGGTATCTATTGATTATGTGCGGGCCTGTGCCGAGAGGCTTTTAGGTCTGTGCGGTCGTGAGAAGGAAGAGCTAAGCATTCTTCTGGTCTCTGATTCGCGGATCGCGGAACTAAACAGCACATATCGCGGGAAATCAAAACCTACAAACGTCCTGGCCTTTGCCATGCAAGATGGGTCGGACACGTCGGATTATTACCTTCTTGGGGATATCGTGATCTCGGTTGAGACCGCGGCCCGGGAAGCACGCACAGCAAATATTTCCACCCACCGCCGCATTACGGAGCTTCTTATTCATGGACTTCTCCATCTGCTGGGGTTTGACCATGAAAAATCGGATCAAGAGGCCGCGGCCATGAAGATGGAAGAAGAAATACTTTTTGAAAAGTTTGTAATAGAACAAAGGAGAGGAAGAATGATAAAACTTGCGGTAAATGTGGACCATGTCGCAACCCTGAGAGAGGCCAGGGGAACCAACGAACCTGATCCGGTTCAGGCAGCCGGCATATGCGAGTTGGCCGGCGCACGGGGAATCGTTGTCCATCTGCGTGAGGACCGGCGTCATATTCAGGACAGGGATGTGATACTGCTTAGACAAACAGTCAAAACCAAACTGAATCTGGAGATGGGCGCAACAGAAGAAATTATAGGAATCGCCATTGAGTTGAAGCCCGATATGGTGACTTTTGTTCCTGAAAAGAGGAAGGAGTTGACCACTGAGGGAGGCTTGAATGTAGTTCACCAAAAGAAGAAAATCAAGAAAGCGATTTCGCGAATGACAAATGCAGGCATCCCTGTGAGCCTTTTTATCGATCCGGAGTCCGACCAGATTCAGGCGTCTAAACAGGTAGACGCAACATTTGTGGAAATCCACACAGGCAGATACTGTGATGCGGCAACGGAGATGGATCGGAACAGAGAATTCGATCTGGTCGCCTCGGCTGCAGAGGAGGCCTTTGAAGCGGGACTCAGGGTCAACGCCGGGCACGGACTGAACTATCTGACCACGCAGAGGGTTGCGGAACTAGGCACGATTGAGGAGTTAAGCATCGGCCATGCGATCATGGCACGCGCGATTCTGGTTGGTCTTGATCAGGCGGTAAGGGAAATGACAGCTTTGGTGCATCCCTAACAATTAAGCTGCCCGGCTTCCTCGAGTTCATCCCTGGACATGGGTCTTATATGGATGGGCTGTTTGAGTTGGGGGTTGAAGCTAATTACAGCCGTATCTTCTTCATCAGTTATGATCCGGGTAATATCACCGATCCTGACCTTAACACCTGGATATAATTTGCCGTAAACATAGATGCTTTCATTTAGCATTTGGCGTTTTTCTTCTTCAAATTGCTTTTCCATTTCCTCCAGTTGGTTCACCTGCTGCATAATTTTGGGCAGGATCGTATTCAGGTTGTTCATAAGCTTTTCCTTATCCGGCGGAAGTTTTCCTCCGGTTTGTTTCTTCATCTGTTTTAAAGCGGAAAGATTTTTTATGACATCGTTCATTTTTTGTGGCCATATGTCCTTTTCCTGTAACAGTTTTTGCCTTTTTTCTTCAAGTTCCGGATTAATTCCAACAGCCACTTCAGTCACAACTTCTGCCTCAGAGCCCAATTCCTTTACATACATCGAGCCCCCGACCACGTATGTCCCGCCGATTATCGCGCCCTTGCCCTGAAGGGCTTTGAGATCTTTACCGACCTTTGCACCGGCCTGGATGATATAGTCTTTGATTATCAATTCACCGCCGGTTTCAACCTGAGAGACATTCTCGATAAATCCCGCGGTTAGATTCCCCCTGGTCTTGACTACGGCATCTTCTCCGACTATGTTGCCCACGGTCAGACTGCCGGCCGCGGTCACCCGGGCGCTGTTGATTGAATTGTTTATGATTATGTTTCCAGTGCATCTGACCTTGAAACCCGGTAATACGGAACCCCGGATGTTCAGTGTTTTACCCACGAAATCCAGGTTTCCGACACTCATATCCACGTCCCCGCTGACAGTGTGCTCGTCAAAGACGCACGGCCTGCCGTCAACGGTCATGAATTTACCATCCAGTAAGGAGTATATTTTTATTCCATTTTCAGATATAGTTGTTCCCTTCCCGACTTTCAGCTTGAGATCCTTGCCGGGCCTGGCGGGAAGTTCATTGCCCAGTACGTTTTTTCCAGGCGTTCCAGGGGATGGGGGTATTTTTTCAAGAAGGAGCTGTTCTGTTTTTACATTGACTATACTGCCCAGTTCCCGGTAGTCCACCGTGTCTTTTCCGGGTTTGCTGAACTTGGGTGTACGTACTACTGAAGGTTTGACATGCAGTTTGACGGCGGCATTCCGCCCGTTCATGGGAGAAGCGCCCTGGGCCACGGAATAGGTCCCATCATCCTTTTTTATGAACTTCGGTAAAAGTCCGAATTCCACACCTGCCTCAATTATTTCAGCGCGGAGCTTGTCCATGTCAACAGACCATTCGAGCGACTCACCTTCCTTCGGCACCAGGATTGCCTCCAGACGGTCCTTGGATATTTTGAGGGTATAATCACCCTCCAGGACCGAAACAGCGCTTTTTTTAAGGTTCCCAATGATCATAGGTTATTTTCCCCGTCTTTTATATCAGGTTTGTCAATGTCCTAACCCAGATAAACTGGAATTTTTAAAGGTCCTGGA
>JAYEJK010000087.1:0-4597 GCA_034660535.1 Thermodesulfobacteriota bacterium
CATATATTTTATTATAAGATCGAGCTTTGGCCGCGCACCATAAACGAATTCGGCGTTCATCTAATGAGTATGCGATATCCTCAAACTCTTCTTTGATAGCTCTGGCATTCTCAGGTAATTCCAACATACCACTATATGTGCCAGAATTACTGATAAATGTAAAGGTTATTTATTTGTGATTCCTTAGCCAATGAACAATATGGCAAAGGAACGAGAAATGCTCAGGAGTGGGTCGAAGCAACGTTTGCCCGTCTATTTCACAATATGGCGACTTATGTCATATCCGGCATCAAAAGAATGAAACCACGGTCGACTGAAGCGAAGAAAAAAATTGCTTCAGTAGTGCGGTATCTATCAAATCACAAGGAAAGGTTGAATTATAGAGCCGCTAGACGGGCCGGTTATCACATTGGAAGTGGAGCAATTGAAAGTGCCAACAAATTCATAGGCCATGTGAGACTCAAACGCTCTGGCGCATGGTGGTATGAAACGAATGCAAATAATATCTTGAAACTCAGATGTGCAAAATATAACAGCACCTATGATACCATTATCGAGCGATACAGAGAGATCGATAGAAAAGAAATTTATGCCAAATTCTACCCAGAGCAAGGTTAGTCAGAAAATGCGAATGCTCCCCATCAAAATAGAGTTCAAAGTAATCCCTGTTCCCAAGTTGAAATCGTCGGGTTACGGCCTATCTGCCTAACCCGACCTACATAAGACGTTGTTTTTGTGTAGATGGGGTGGCCGAATATTTACACTTATAGATGTTGCATTTTCAAATAATTTAAGCGAAATTGAAATAGAAGGCGTTGTAAAAAAGTCCCAGCCTGTTAAAAAAATGTATAATAACAGCCATGATTGATTTTACGGATATTAAAAAGGTCGGAATTATTCTGAAGAAAGATTTCCCGGATCCCGGCGGGGTTTGCGCGGACGTTTCGGAATGGTTTGCCGGGAGGTCTGTTGAGACGGTTATTGACGATGTTACGCCGGACATGGACATTCTGGTCATCCTTGGCGGTGACGGCACGCTTCTTCATGTTGCCGACAGGGCGAGTCGGTTCGGGATTCCGGTTATAGGTGTGAACCTTGGTGATTTGGGTTTTCTGACTGAAGTCGGCGTGGATGAGCGAAACTCGGCGTTTGAATCAATTATGAGAGGAACCGCGGTTATTGAGAATCGGATGATGATCAAGGCCCGCTTGTGCCGGGAAACGGAATGCTCTGAATACCGTTATGCATTAAATGATGTGGTTATCAGCAAGGGAAATGTCGACCATCTTGTAAAGCTTGATACATGGGCGGACAAGGAATATATCACGACCTACAAAGCAGACGGCCTGATTTTTTCCACGCCTACCGGGTCAACCGCCTACAATCTCTCTGCAGGCGGGCCAATCGTACAGCCTTGGCTGGCTTCCATCCTCGTTACTCCCATTTGTCCCTTTATGCTCGGGAGCCGTCCTCTTCTCCTGCCGCCGGCCACGAAACTGGCCACCAAACCTGCCGGTTCGATTAACGATCTGAAGGTGATCATAGACGGTCAGTCTGCCTGGGATATGAAAGAAAACGATTTGCTCGAAGTAGATGCCTCGGAGAGGCCGCTTCGCCTGATATGTTCTCCGTCAAAGGGATATTTCGGGATTCTTAGAAGCAAATTAAACTGGGGAGGAGGCAGGGTTAAGGGGTTGGGGGACACCTGAGATCGTTTACCGAATTTGGGGAAATCTGCTCTTTTAATACTCATATGCGATTTTCCGGGTAGATGAATCTAGTACTCTATGACATTTGATTTTATCAATGTCATAGGTTCCAGGGTTCAGGGTTCCGGGTTCAAGGTTCAGAGTTCAGAGGTTCCAGGGTTCAGGGTTGAATAAGGAAAAATTCCGACCGGAATGACGATGGTTCCTCCTATGCGAATCAGCGAAACTTTGTTTTTCCGATACCTGAACCCTGAACCCTGAACCCTGAACCCCTGAACCCTGAACCCTGAACCCTGAACCCCTGAACCCTGAACCCCTGAACCCTGAACCCTGAACCTTATTTTTTGGGAAGTCTGAATTTTTTTATCTTGTATTGGAGTAGACTTTTTGTGATTCCAAGGGCTTCAGCGGCGCGGGTCTGGACATACCCGGCGTTTCCCAGGGCCTCTTTTACAAGTTTTTTTTCAATCCCGTTCATAATTTCAGGAAGCGGCGTGTCGGCCGGGAAGAGTCCTGCCGTGTCAAAATCGATATTCCATGGCGTTGCTTCATGAAGCCCCGGCGTGTCGGGTCCCACATCCTCGGGTTCAATGCGGTCTCCTGTGCAGAGGATCGCTGCCCGTTCAATCGTGTTTTCAAGTTCTCTGACGTTCCCTTCCCAGGGCAGAGTCATTAGAATATGTAAGGCTTCAGGAGAGATTTCAAGGTTAGGCCGGTTCAGTCCGGCCTTGTTTTTTTCAAGGAAATGACCTACAAGCAGTGGTATGTCGTCAATCCGTTCACGCAGCGGCGGAAGATGAATATGAAGCACATTCAAGCGGTAATAAAGGTCATACCTGAAATTGCCCTTTTCCACCTCTTCTTTTAGATCTTTATTCGTGGCGGCCACTATTCTGATATCCACGTTAAGGGTTTTTGAACCGCCCACGCGTTCAAAGTTTCGTTCCTGGAGTACTCTTAAGAGTTTTACCTGGAGCGTGAGAGCCATTTCTCCAATCTCATCCAGGAACAGGGTGCCTGTGTCCGCAATTTCGAATCTCCCTTTTCTGAGTGAGACAGCGCTCGTAAAGGCGCCTTTTTCATGACCAAAAAGCTCGCTTTCGAGTAGCGACGGGGGCAGACCCGCACAGTTCAGTGAAATGAAAGGGGCTTTCCCCCTGGTGCTGTTGAAATGAATTGCCTTTGCCACAAGTTCCTTTCCAGTGCCGCTTTCGCCTGTGACCAGGACGGAAGAGGAGGTTGGGGCCATCTTTTTTATGAGACTGTAGACGTGCTGCATCTGTTTATTTTTGCCGATTATGTTGTCAAAATGGTATCTGTTGCGTACATCGTCTTGAAGACGACGGTTCTCCATGAGCAGGGAATAATGGTCCAGCCCTTTTCTGACACACAACACGAGTTCATTGTTTTTAAACGGCTTTGTAATGTAATCGTGGGCCCCGGCCTGCATGGCGTTCACAGCCATTTCCACTTCACCGAAGGCCGTGAGCATGACTACCGGAAGGTCTTTGTTGATTGTCTTGATGGATTTTAAGAGTTCCATTCCATTCATGCCCGGCATTCTCATATCCGTGATGACAAGATCGATATCGGTCTCGTTCAATATCTTAAGCGCCTTATCCCCGCGGTCGGCTGTAAAGACCTCGAATCCTTCGTCAATCAGGAGTTCGGAAAGTACTATCAGATAATTAGGCTCGTCATCAACAACCAGAATCGTATTCATAATTATTCCTGCTTAAATCCAGCCATCAGCCATCAACCATCAACCATCAACCATCAACCATCAACCTTCAACCTTCAACCTTTAGCCTTCTACCTAATCTTTTTTTTATCTCGGCAAGCAGACTGTAAGGTATATTAAGTCGTTCTCTTGCCAGATTAAGGGTGATGTCCGGCTTGTTATCGCCGTGAAAGTCACTGCCTCCGGTGATGAGCATTTCGTTCTCAATAGCCACCTGTTTCAGAATTTTTGTTAAACCGGATGAATGGGCCGGGTAGTAGACCTCAATTCCCTCAAGGCCCATATTTTGAAGATTTTTTACAAGGTTCCGGATTCCGGCAAGTCTTGGAGCTATGGTCACCGGGTGGGCCAGTATTGCAAGACCACCTGCATCCCGTATCATGTTGATCGCCACCCCGGCCTCATACCTGAATCTGTCCACATATGCACGTTCTCCCTTTCTCAAATATCGGGAAAATGCCTCCTGCTGTGTTCTGACTACTTTTCTGTCCAGAAGGAGACGGGCAATATGAGGCCTTCCCGTCTGGCCCTCTTTTGAATAGGTTTTCAGATCCGCCATGGTCACCTCGATACCCAGTTTGCAGAGTTTTGAAATGATTCTTTCATTTCTGTGCTTTCTGGCTTCCTGAATTTTTGCCAGCCGTTTTATAAGGATCGGGTCGTCGTGGCGGAGTCCGTAGCCCAGGATATGCATGAACATGTCATTGTAACTGGAACTGATCTCAATTCCCGGAATCACCTCAACGCCTTGCTTTAAGCCCCGTGCCATGGCCTCCGGGACTCCCGCCATAGTATCATGATCCGTGAGCGCGATTGCGGAAAGGCCTGCCTGTTTTGCATGGTCAACCAGAGTTGCAGGCGTCATGGTACCGTCCGAGAAGGAAGAGTGCGTATGCAGATCGATATATTTCATGACTTAATTTTGTGGCCCATTATTTGCCGGATGCCGTTGAATTCAAATTCAATTAAACCTTACATATAGAAAAGATGCAAGCTGGATGAGCGTACCGCTCTTATTGATTTTTTTCTGATTATAACGGATTTGGGGGAGGAAAGCCTTGCACCATTTTTTGTAACTGCCTGATGGGTGGCATGGACAAACTTGTTTGTCCGTGCAAAAAACGTCAATGCAAAGTGAGGAAAGAAT